>NZ_JBDQQS010000009.1:0-256562 GCF_039888615.1 Hoeflea sp. CAU 1731
CGGATCGACCTTTCGGCTGAGCAGATCCCTGGCGTCGAACGCCGCTCTTCGTGCCTGCGCGATTCCCACTTCGGGATAGGCGCCCAGACCCATATCGCGGCGCTTGCCCGTAAGAGGCGAAACAAATCGGATGATCCATTTGCCACGTCCCTTGGGACTCGAGGGAAACAGAAAAAGGCCCCGAACGCGCGACCGACCCCGCTCATGCCTTCTCCTTCCAGAAGGCGGGCGACAAAACGAAGACGTTCTTCCATATCCGAACTCTCTCTCCACGGCATCAACACCTCCCGCAAAGCGAAAAGTGTTACCCATGTGTCCGGTGCGTTTTGGACTGAACCCCTGGACTGAACCCCATAACAGAGTCAGCGAAATAGGTTACAGTTCTCTGTAAGGAGAATTGATGTTTCCGAAGAAAAAGCCCCGCGGTTTCAGCCGTGATTTCAAGCTGAAAGTCGTTGAGCGCATGGAAGCCGGTGAGAATGTGGCAGCCCTTGCGCGAGAATTGGATGTTCAACGTCCACGGCTCTACCGGTGGCGCAACGCGTTTCGCAGCGGAGGGAAACGTGCGCTGCGCAATCGCCGCGGCCGTCCGGTCTTGCCGCCAGCTGTTGAGATGGCAAACTCACGCGATCCATCGCAAGAAGCACGGGATCTGGTCGAAGCACGACGACGGATCGCAGAACTGGAGCGCAAGATCGGCCAACAGCAGGTGGATCTTGATTTTTTCAAGGAAGCCTTGCGGCATTTAGAGGCGTCACGCCGGCACAGCAGCGTGCCTGGCGAGACAGCGTCTTCGCGAGCATCCAAGCGATGACGTGCCGGCAAGGCGAAGGATCGAAGTTGGCGCCTTCGGTTGCCAGGATGTGTGCGCTTGCCGGCGTTAGCCGGGGAGCATTTTATCGCGGTTGGGGTGAACGGGCGCCGGGCGAGGCAGAGACGGCGCTACGGGATGCTATCCATCGTTTGGCCTTGTCGCACCGTCACTACGGCTATCGTCGCATCACCGCTCTGTTGAAACGGGAAGGATGGGTTGTGAACCACAAGCGTGTCGCCCGTCTGATGCGTGAAGACAATCTGTTGTGCCTTCGCAAGCCGGCATTCAGGCCGGCAACGACGGACAGCCTGCATGACTGGCGGGTCTGGCCGAATCTGGCGCGCCGGCTGGCGCCGATGGCGGTTAATCAGTTGTGGGTGGCCGATATCACTTATGTGCGGCTGAAGGAGGCTTTCGTTTATCTGGCCGTGATCCTGGATGCCTTCAGCCGCAAGGTGGTAGGCTGGTCGATGGCAAATTATCTGACGGCGGATCTAGCAGTTGAAGCATTGGCGATGGCATTGGCCGATCGCGAGGTGATCGCCGGAGGACTGGTCCACCATTCGGATCGGGGTGTCCAGTATGCCAGCAGCGACTATGTCGAACGCCTTCAAACCGCAGGCATTTTGCCGAGCATGAGCCGTGCAGGATGTCCCTACGACAATGCAATGGCCGAAAGCTTCATGAAAACGTTGAAGGTGGAAGAAGTTCATACCTCAGATTACAACGACCTGGAACACGCACGATCCGCAATCGGCGCGTTCATCGAGACCGTGTACAATCGCCAGCGACTACACTCGGCTTTGGCATATAAGTCGCCAGAGGAATTCGAAGCCAGTTCACTGGGCGCAACTGCAACGTCGCATCCCGTGGACCAATTGAACTGTCACCAATTTATCTGACTCAATAAACGGGTTCAGTCCAGTTTCGTCACCTATGTCTCGGGTCGCTCAAAAGGGTCCATTCTTGTCACTTGATTGACGTTTTCTGTGGCGCGTTTTTTCCAGGGTCGGCGTTGAACAGACAGCTCAAGCAATGGAATTTTCCTGCGGATCCGATGAATCGTCGGGTTCATGCCAGGAACCCGGTTTGGCGCCGGCAAGGAAGTCTCCCCAGAAAACGTCGCGATTGCGACCGTTTATCTTGGCGCGATACAAGGCGACGTCGGCGGCCGCTGTGACTGAATCGAGCGTCGAGCCGGTCTGCGGCGAGAAAGCAATTCCTGAGGAAAATGTCAGTCGCATGTCGCCGAGTTCGTCCAGACGCGCGTCGCTGATCCGTGCGCGCCACTCGGCGCATCTGCGTTGAACACGCTCCCGGTTTGTGCTCGGTATGACAAACAGAAATTCCTCGCCGCCATAGCGAAAGACATGTTCTCCTTCACGAACCTCATCGTTAAGCATGTCCGCAAACGTCTTGAGCACCGTGTCCCCGACAGCGTGTCCGAACCGGTCGTTGACCTGCTTGAAATTGTCGATGTCGATCAGGATGACGGCAACTTCCTCGCCCTGCCGGGCGTTTGCGATGATCAAGGGCAGAATGTCGTTGGCGTGACGCCGGTTGTGCAGTTCGGTCAGCGGGTCGCGTATGGCGTCCTCCTTGAGGAGGTTCTGAAGCCGTATGTTTTCCTCCAGCCGCGATTGCAGATCCCGAGACATTACGGTCATTCTGTCTTCAGCCGCCTTTCGCAGAGTGACGTCCCGCAACACCAGCATCTTTCCCGCGCTCCGCCCCCAGGGTTTCACCACCTGGGACGAAACCTCGTACGTTTTGCCGATTTCCTTGAATCCGACCAGCGGAGCGTTGTCGTTGCCGGGCAGGGGGGCGTCGGCGAAAGCCGACAGCGGATGGCGTTCGTCGAGTATGTTGCCGATCGGCCGTTCGGGCAGTCCGGGTAGTTTTCGCGCGGCAGGATTGAGCTCGAGAATGCGCTTCTTGCTGTCGAGAACGATAACCGGATCCGGCAGAACCGTGAATATGATGTCGCGGGCGATGGGCGGCGCCTGGAACAGTCTGCCGAAAGACTGGACCAGCAACATTACGACTGCGGTCAGGGCGAAGGCGAAAGGCGTCGGATCGTCATTGAATATGCGAAATTCCCGGAAGACGAAGGCGGCGTTTGCAATCCAGGGCAGCGACATTGCGCCGATAAGCGCCGCGAACTGCAGGCGATGGCTTCCGGCGCGCCGGCGCGCCATGAAGATGACTGATACTCCGGTGGCGGAAATAGCGGTGTAGACCATCCCGAGCACTGCGAAGAAGAACCAGCCATGGGAGAAGCTTGGCCGCTCCACGTTGGTGACGCCCGTATATAGCCAGTTATGCCAGTCATTGGTCAGCGCAATAACGCAGACGAAGGCGCTCACTGCGCCGATCAGCACGAGATGCCGGTACGTCTCGATGCGTTTGCCTCCCGCATAGCTGAGAAAACCCAGAGCCCAGTAAAGCGGTGCTCCAGCGATGCCGAACCAGGCCAACTCGCAGTACAGAATCTTCGTGTTGAGATCAGGCGTGTTGAATCGCAGGACCACACAGGTGATCCACCACATGGCGGCGAAACCGGACAGCGCAAAGGCCCGCTGTCCGGGACTCCTTGGGGAACGGAGGATTCCGAAAACCATGGCGATCGCCAGGATGTCTGCAACCAGTAAAAATAGAAACGAGTTGTTCACGCGGATCCCTGCGACAGTCCTTACAGTAATAAACAGAATGTTGCTCGAACACAGTTCGACTATATTATCATGGTTGAAAATAAATAACGAAATACAAATTTTTAATTGCAGACAAAGACAAAGTCGAATTTCGTCTGGTCAGGCGCCATTATATAATAGCGCCTGACCACAATTTCGGAAAAATGGAAAAATGCGCGCCCGACGACATCCGTCGCCGGACCGCCCCCGAAATTCTGCAGTCGGATGCGCTATCCGACCGGTCGACCATAAAATATCTGATCGAAACGGGCGTCAGGATCCGCGCTCTCGGATCGGTCGAATATCAGTTCGCAAGCGACTTGTGGCATTCCCTGGCCGCTTCGATCGCCTTGAACGTTCCCGTAAGATCAATGATGAAGAACCAGGGCTTGTCCGGGAAAGCCAGTAGTTCATGACCCTTGGCGATCGCTTCGACAAAGCCCGGATCGTTTGACAGGACGTAGCCGCCGGAATAGTTGCCTTTCAGCTCTCCGCTGCGCACGCCGTAGGATTCGCCGGCATAGACCTTGCCGTCAACAGCGATCGCGATTGGCGTTTGCGGGGCGATTTTGGCGTCCTTTTGGGTAAAGACCCCGACATAGACCGCCGACAAATCCTTGGTCATGCCCATTTGCATGGCATTGCCGTCATCGTCGGATCGCTCGATCAGACAGCTGCCGCGGTCGGCGTCGGAATAGACTGTCCAGTCTCCGGACTGCTTGTAAACAACAAGCGTGTCGCCGGATGCAGGCACGATGTCGGAGATCTCCATCGCATAAGCCGCGCTCCCTGTCGTCAGAGCAAGTGTAGTCGATAATGCAAGTATATGACGTAGTTTCATGGGAAACTCCTCAATAGGCAAAAATCAAGAGCCAACCTTATGGTTGATTCGCGGCACAGTATTCCTGAATCGCTATTGTCTTCAAGAAGGAATTCTTCCTTTGTCCGCTATGTGCGCCAACAGGTATTTGAACTAAATGGCGTGTTTTCTTTATCGTGCGGCGTAACATCCGAAAGAACTCCCAACCATACTACGCGAGGCGCAGACTTCCAGGGTCAGGGCAACGGGCTTTACAAATCCGCATTGACATATGCATCTATTTTTGATAAATCGTTTTTTTGGGAGGAAAAAACGATTTACTAGGTTTTTTCCGCATGAATCTGCCTGTCGATCAGGTTACCCTCCGCAGACGATCCCTTAGAACCGTCGCTTACGATGCATCGCGTTCCGCAGGCGGGCTGGTGTTATATGCGCCGCAGGCGAGCGCCAAGGCGACGCTTGCCGAACTGGACGGCTGTATCGTCCATGAATGGTCCCTTCCCACACGACCAGGTCGTCATGCGGTATTGCTGGCGAACGGCAATCTCGGGCTGAATGGCGCGCACGCACAGAGGCCTGACTACTATCCGGCTTGGGATGTCTGGCAGGGCGGGCTTTTTCTTGAGATTACTCTAGACGACCGGATCGTATGGAGCCACGAGGACGATCTCCATCATCACGACGGGCGCTGGCTCGCCAACGGAAACCTGCTCTACACAACCGCCGAACCACTTCCCGCCGAAATCGGGCGGCGCGTGCTCGGCGGTCGGCCTGGCGCATCCGACATTATCGTCGGCGATGTCGTCAAGGAAGTGGATCGCAGTGGCGAGACGGTCTGGGAATGGCGCTCCTGGGAGCATATCGATCCGGTGGCGTTCCCGATCAATCCCGTGTTCGACCGCAATCACTGGCCGCTGATCAACGGCCTGCATCTCCAGGACGACGGTCTTGTTCTGATGAGCCTGAGAACAACATCAGGCATCATAGCCGTTGACCGAAAGTCCGGCGACATCGTCTGGACCATCGGTCCGGAACTGCTTGCCCAACAGCATTCTCCAGTCGGGCTTTCCAACGGCAATGTTCTTGCCTTCGACAATGGCAACTATCGACCCGGCATAGCCGTTCCGTATTCAAGGATCGTGGAGATCGATCCCCGGACCAACACTGTGGTCTGGGAATATTCCGATCCCATGAAGCCGTCCTTCTTTTCGCCCTATATGGGTTCGGTCCAACCGCTGGCGAACGGCAATCTGCACATCACCGAATCCGCGATGGGACGACTTTTCGAAGTGACGCGTTCAGGTGAGGTCGTGTGGGAGTACGTGGTCCCCGAATTCAACGAGTATCCTGCCGGAGGCGCGCGGACCTATGCGCCAGGACTGCATAACAGCGTGTTCCAATCTTTCCGCTATCAACATCGAGACATTCCCTGGCTCTGACGGGCCGGATTAAGGAGAAGATATGCCTATGCCGAAAACCGGAATCTTTACATCCCTGTCTTGCGCCGTCCTACTCTGTGCGGCGGCGCCGGCCGGCGCGCAGGACGATGTTCATGTGCTCCTCGACTGGTTCGCTCAGGCCACGCATGGCGGCTATATCCAGGCGGAGGAGGACGGGATCGGAGCTGACGACGACATCAGCATCACTGTTCTCGATGGCGGCCCGAAGATCCAGACCATTCCGCAGGTCGCCTCCGGACAGGCAGAGTTCGGCGTCGGGTACGCGGACGCCGTGTTGATCGCCCGGTCGCGCGGCGCGCCTGTCAAGGCGGTCTTTGTACAGGCTGATTTCGTTCCCTACGATCTCGTCTACCACTCCGATCCGGAAGTGAAATCGCCGGCGGACTTCAAGGACATGAAATTTGCGGTGTCGCTCGGCGCGCCGTACTGGGAGTGGATCAAGAAGAAATACGGGTTGGAAGGCGTTCAGGAACTTCCGGTCACCGGCGATCTTACCATGTTCCGCACGGACCCGACGCTGGTGCAACAGGGGCTGTCCCTTTTTCTGCCTGCGAGACTGGAAAAAGAAGGGGTCGCTTTCGACGAGTTCAAGGTCGAGGAACTCGGATACCGACCCTATTATGTTCTCTACACCACCGACGCAATGATCGAGGAAAAACCGGAACTGGTGGAAGCCGCCGTGAAGGCCGTGAAGGAGGGCTGGACGAAATTCGCCGAAGATCCGACGGTCGTCAAACCGGTGCTGATGGCGCGTAACAGCCAGATTGCCCCGGATATCCATGATATGGCTGCCGAAAAACTGATCGAAAGCATGCTTCCAGCCGACCGTACGAAGATCGGTTGCATGGATCCGGCGCGCTGGGAAGAGCTTGCGGCGCAGCTTCGGGAAGTAAACATGCTGGGTGATGATTTCAGTGTTGAAGAGGCCTACGATACGTCTTTCGTATCCGGGTGCAACGAGTAACCAAGCACAGGACTTCAAGGCGCGATGGTGACGAGCGGCGGCGTTTCGGAAACAGCGATTGGTGTGTGCGAGGTATCCAAGACGTTCGATGAAGATCTGGTTGCACTCGCGCCATCGAGCCTGTCCATCCGAAGGGGCGAGTTTGTCGCGATTGTCGGACCGTCGGGCTGCGGGAAATCGACGCTGCTTCGACTGATCGCCGGAATCATGGAGCCAACGGCGGGCAAGATTTCCATGCCGGCCGATGATACGCTAGCCTTCGTGTTTCAGGAGCCTGGGCTGCTTCCCTGGAGGAACGCGCTCGGCAACGCCGAACTGCTGCTGGAGTTGAATGGCGTTGAACGACAGTCAAGACGCAAGACTGCGACAGAAGCCCTGGAAACCGTTGGCCTCGACAACTTCGTTGACGCCTTGCCGCATCAACTTTCCGGAGGCATGAAAATGCGGTTGTCGCTGGCGCGGGCGATCGCTTTTCGGCCCAGCCTCCTGTTGATGGACGAGCCGCTCGCCGCGGTCGACGAAATCACCAGGGACATTCTACAGGAAGAAATTTCCACCCTCTGCCAGAATTTGAGCCTGACAGCGCTTCTGGTGACGCATAACGTCTATGAGGCGCTCTATTTGGCTGATCGCATCGTCGTCATGTCGACGCGACCGGGACGCATCATTGACATTGTCGAGGTTCCCTTCGCCTTTCCGAGAACACCGGACGTGCGTGCGTCCACAGAGTTCACGAGGCTTGCGGCAGGTATTTCGGCCTCGCTGCGACAGGGTTTCGGGGAGCGGATATGATGCGTGGCGGACGATCCGCGTTGTCGACCGGAAGGCTTGGCGCACTCATGAACGCCGCTGGCCCGGTCCTGCTTGTCGCCGTCGCCGGCGTTCTGTGCTGGTATCTCCTTTCGGCCACCTATTATGCCGACCGTCCCTGGCTGCTTCCCGGCCCGGGCGTCGTCGCAGGCGCCGCCCTGGAAAATTTCACGGTGATTGCACAGGCGACAGTGATAACGTTCGTCGAAGCCCTGTCGGGATTTGCCATCGCCGCGGTCGGTGGCGTCCTGACGGCGGCGGTCATGAGCCAGTCGCCGTTCCTCGAGAAGAGCATTTATCCCTATGCCGTCCTGCTGCAAACGGTTCCGATCATCACGGTCGCTCCCTTGATCGTGCTGTGGTTTGGCTACGGACAAACTTCGGTCATCGTCATCAGCATCATTATTTCCCTGTTTCCCATCATCAACAATACGCTGCTCGGTTTGCGATCCACACCGAAAGTGCTTGTCGAATTGTTTGATATGCAGACCCGGAGTCGCGCCGTGACATTTTTCAAGTTGCGGCTACCCTCGGCGATGCCTCAACTGATCGCAGGGCTGAAAATCTCAGCCGGACTTTCGGTTATCGGCGCGATTGTTGGCGAATTCCTCATTGGTACGGGAGGCGGGCGCGGCGGGCTCGGCGTCCAGATCATTTTTGCGCAGGGCCAGATGCACACAGCTCTGCTGTTTGCGGAAATCTTTGCTGCGACCCTGCTTGGATTTCTTTTCTTTTCTGCAGTCAGCGCAATTGGCAACCTCGTATTGAGGGGCTGGCATGAATCCGCTGCTTGACTGTCTCGGCGTACCCTCGTCGAGGCGGATGGAAATTGGCGCCCAAAATTCGCTTGAACAAGACGCATGTTTCGGAGCGAGGAGGACTGGCGTGCCGCTTTTGATAGACCGCAACAGACTTTTCTGATTATTCAGACCCCATGTTCAGGAAGAAAAACGCCGTTTCGATTCGCGACGTGGCGAAGGCAGCGAAAGTGTCTCCGCCTACGGTCTCGAATGCGTTGAGCGGCAAGCGTTACGTTTCACCGGAGCTCGCAAAGCGAATTCGTCTTATTGCCCACGAACTCGGTTACAATCCCGATCCACGGGCGGCGTCGCTAAGGACAGGAAAAGTCAACAGCATAGCGCTGCTTTCGCCGGTCACGTCCGCCATTCCTGCGGGACGTGGACGGCTGGAATTTCTGATGGAAATCGCCGAGGCCGCAGCAACACGGGCTTTGGAGAAGGATCTGGCGCTGGTCATCGTGCCGCCGACCGGCGCGCCGAGCAGGATTATTCCCAATCTGCTGGTTGACGGAGTAATCGCGGTGGAGCCCGCCAACGACGACCAGAACCTGGATGCGCTCGTCAAACGCAGCATACCGATCGTTTCGATCGGGCGGTTTGTGGCGAGCGGCTATGACATTCCTTATGTCGATATGCACTACTACGAAATGACAATGAAAAGCCTCGATCATCTGAGACAGGTCGGCGCGCGCAAGATCGCGGTTATTTTGTGCACGGCTCAACGCCAGCTTTACTCGGAAATGCATCGCGCTTATGCGGATTTCTGCGCAGTAAACAGCATGCAGATCATCTGCCACTGGGCTGAAGAAAGCGACGCTGAAGAAGGTGGAACGGTCGCTGTGGAGACGCTGTTCTCTGACCATTCAGATATTGATGGTTTGCTTGCGCCGCTCGCGACGTTCGCCGTCGGCGCTCGGAAAGCCTTGCGGACCTTGGGCAGGAACGTGCCCGAAGACGTGAAGATCGTCACCCGGTATAACGGCATCCGATCGCGCGAGTGTGATCCGCCTCTAACCGCGATTGACCTGCATCTGGATGAGGTGGCGAAAATTGCTGTCGACATGCTCTTGTCGCATATGTCCGACAACCAGTTGGAGCGAAAGGTGAAGGTGCCTGAGCCGACCCTGATTGTCAGACGGTCGACAGAGGTCGGCTTATCTTGAAGCTGGTCTCCGGCCTCCAATTCCAGGACATCGAACAGTCACCTTCCCGCCCTTGACAATCAGGCCGGCGTCCCCCAGAAATTTGCGTGCTCTGGTTCGGACGGTTCGCCGTTCAGCCAACAGGGAATACGGTGAGGTTCGACCCGAAGGGTTTCCAATTCCGTAACTGCCCCCGCAACTGTAGGCGGAGAGCAGAGCCGAATACGCCACTGCGGAAATGCAATCCGTGGGAAGGCCGGCCTCTGCGATGACCCGCAAGTCAGGAGACCTGCCAGAGCGGCTCACCCGGTTCTTGCGCGGGGCCGCGCGAGAAACAGCGGACTATCCGTAGTGGTGGCATCTGCAACCGTCTACGGATCAGGGTTATCCCCATCCGAGGACAATTTATGTACGCGGCGACGCCTTTGGGCCGCCGGTCCTGTTGGGGGTATAATCATGAGAAGTCAGCTCGTTGTGGCGGGATCATTGCTGGTGTCCAGCGCGGCATCTGCGCAGGACGTCGAGCCGTTTGTGCTCGACACGATCATTGTCGGCGGCGGTCTCACGCCGATCGAAGCCGAGCAATATGGCCGCTCAGTCACTGTCGTCACTGCCGAAGATCTGGAAAACCGACAGGTTCGTCACGCCGCCGACGCGTTGCGCGCTTTGCCCGGCGTTGAGGTCAGCCAGACCGGCGGTGTGGGCGGCGCCGTCCAGGTGCGAATCCGTGGCGCGGAGGGCAATCATACGCTGGTGCTGATCGACGGCGTTGAAGTCAACGACCCGGCGAGCGGCGGCTATGATTTCTCAAATCTGCTTGCCGACGATATCGAGCGGATCGAGGTGTTGCGCGGCCCGCAATCATCGGTCTTTGGTTCGAACGCAATCGGCGGCGTCATTAATATCATTACGAAATCCGCCACTGAATACGGCTTTCACGGAACCGCCGAAGCAGAAATCGGCAACGAGGAAAGCGGCGGAGGAGCCGCGTCGCTGCGCTATGCGAACGAACGGGCGCGTCTGTCCCTTTCGGCTGCGCGCCGGGTGACCGGCGGCTATGATGTTTCCAACACGCCCGGCGGGGATGATGACGGCGATCAGAACACAACGCTCAACGCACGCGGCGAATTCGATCTGACGGAAAACATCACCATCGGAGGGACCCTGCGCTACGTCGATCAGAACTCCGAATACGACCAGTTCAATTTCGGCGCCGCGACGGAAGAGGGTCTGGTGACGAGCGCCGATCTTGAGCAGGATATCGAGAATTTCTTCGGCTCCGCCTACATCAGGTCCGACCATTTTGGCGGGCGCTATCGCAGCGATCTGTTCTTCGCCTACGCCAACATGGACAGCATTACCACCGACGCCGGCGCCAAGACGTCCGATTTCACGACGACGCGCACGAAATTGAGATATCGCGGCACGGTGGCGCTTGATGCGCCACAAGTGGATTCGGCAAGCCAGATCGTGAGTTTTCTGGTCGAGGGCAGGCAGGAAACCTTCCAGAACAACGACGCCGATCTGGTGTTCGATCCGGCCATGCTGGAGAAGCAGACGCGGCAGCTTTACGGTTATGTTCTGGAATATCGCGGCGGGTTCTTCGATGATGCGCTGAACCTGCAGGCGACCGCCCGCTACGATCAGAACGATGATTTCGAGGATACGACGACATGGTCTGTCGGCGTCTCCTACCTGCTTCCCAACCAGACGACCCGTTTTCACGCATCGGCAGGCACGGGCGTCCAGAATCCGACGATGTATGAGCAGTTCGGCTACAACCCCGGCACATGGATCGGTAATCCCGATCTTATTCCGGAAGAGAGCATCGGTTATGACATCGGCGTCGAGCAGCGGCTCTGGAATGATCGCGCCGTGCTTGGACTGACCTATTTCAACCAGGATCTGACAAACGAGATCTCGTCGACCTATGATTACGTGACGGGTGAGTCGACTCCGGTCAATCTGGACGGCGAAAGCCACCGCCAGGGTATCGAGGCGTCAGTCGAGGTTCAGCCTGTCAGAGGTCTTACGGTCGGCGTGGACTATACCTGGCTCGACGCCACGGATCCCGATGGCGAGATCGAGGTGCGGCGGCCCGGTAATGAACTTGGCGTGCGGGTCTCCTATCTGTTTCCAAACGGAAAGACGCGACTGGGAGCGGATGTGCGTTATGTTTCAGACCTTTGGGACTTCGATTATACTGCGCCGTCCTACGGTTCCGATTTGACCAGTCTCGATGATTACACCGTGGTGAATTTGACCGCGCAGCACCAGCTGACGGACAATATTCTGTTGACGGGGCGGGTTCAGAACCTGTTCGATGAGGAATACGAAGAAGTGCAGGGCTACCTGGCGCCGCCGCGCACCTTTTATGTTGGTCTGAGAGGTCGATTCTGATCAGTCATGACGGTCGTTGCTCGCATATCAGGCATCCTGCTGGCTGTGCTCGCCACCGCGTCGCAGGTTGCCGCCACGCCGCAACGCGTCGTGTCAATGAACCTGTGCACCGACCAGCTCGCGATGATGCTGGCGGCGCCCGGCCAGTTGATCTCGGTGTCCTATCTGGCCCGGGATCCCGAGGCGTCCGCCATGGCCGGCGAGGCGCAGGCCTTTTCCGTCAATCACGGTCTGGCGGAGGAAATCTTCATGATGAAACCGGATCTGGTGATCGCCGGACAGTATACGACGCAGGCGACCGTCTCGATGTTGAAGCGTTTGGGTATTCCCGTGGCGGTTATGGCTCCAGCCGACTCGATGGAGGACGTGCGGGACCGGATGACCGAGATGGGCGCGCATCTCGGTCACCCGGAAAAGGCAATCGCCCTTGTCGCGGAATTTGACGAAGACCTTGGAAGACTTGCTCAAGACGCCGAAGAGGGCCCCCGCGCCGCGATTTACGCTGCGCACGGCTACACATCCGGTCCGGAGAGTCTGTCCGGCGACATTCTCAGGGCGGCCGGCTTGCGCAATGTCGCCGAGGAGGCAGGCCTCGATCGTGGCGGCGTGCTGGCGCTCGAACGCCTCGTCATGCTTTCTCCGGATCTCGTCGTTCTTTCGCAGCGCCGGACCGGCAATTCACGTGCCGAGGAAATACTGAACCACCCGGCGCTTAGCGCATTGCTGGAAGAGGCGGGCGTCGCGCCTCTTACCGATCGTGACTGGGTTTGCGGAACGCCGCACGTGTTGCGGGCCATCGCAGATCTCGCGTTTGAACGCGATGCGGGTCAGGAGTCGCAATGACGGCGTATGTCCGCCTCCTGTTTGGCCTTGGTCTGCTTTCCCTTTTGCTTTTTGTCATTTCACTGCTGGTCGGTCCAGCGGGCGTTTCGCCGCATCTCAGTCTGTCCGCGCTGATATTCGGCGACGCCGGTCCGCTTTCCCTTGTCATGCGTGAAATTCGCCTGCCGCGCGCAATTCTCGGCGTTCTGATAGGGGCGGCTCTTGGTCTTGGCGGCGCGGCCATGCAGGGTTATCTGCGCAACCCTATGGCGGAACCTGGCATTCTGGGCGTGTCAGGCGCCGCGGCTCTCGGCGCTGTTCTCGCGATCCAGACCGGGCTGACGGCGGCTTTCGCGCTCGCGCTGCCGTTTGCGGCTCTCGCCGGCGCGGGCGTCGCTGTCACCCTGCTTCTTCTTCTGGCGGGACGTCGCGGCGGCACGCTGACGCTAATCCTCGCCGGCATCGCCATATCGGCCTTGGCGGGCGCGTTGACGTCGCTGGTTTTGAACCTTTCTCCCAATCCGTTTGCGGCGAATGAAATCATTTTCTGGATGATGGGCTCGCTTGCCGACCGATCCTTCCTGCATGTTGCGCTTGCGCTGCCCTTCGTCGCACTTGGCGCTTGTTTGATACTGCCGCTCGGCCGCGGTCTCGATTCGCTGACGCTGGGTGAAGACGCGGCAGAAGCGCTCGGCGTCCGCATGGTCCGGCTCCGAGTGCTCCTGGTGGCCGGCGTCGCCGCCATGATCGGCGGCGCGACTGCAGTCGCCGGCGCCATCGGTTTCGTCGGACTAGTTGTTCCGCATCTGCTGCGCCGAGCGGTCGGCGCGCAGCCCGGCCGTCTTTTGTTCGCCTCCGCTCTGGGCGGCGCCTGCATGGTGCTCGCAGCCGATATCGCGGTGCGATTGATCCTGCCGGACAGGGATTTGAAGCTCGGCGTCATGACGGCCATTGTCGGTACGCCGTTCTTTCTGCACCTCATCTACCGCTCGCGCGGTCAGGGGTAGAGGCGATGGCGTTTGTGTGCCGCGACGTGACGGTAAACCGCGGTTCAACACCGGTGGTCAAGTCCGTCTCTTTGACGATTGCGCCTGGCGAAGTCGTCGGTCTGATTGGCCCGAACGGCGCCGGAAAGACAACGCTGATGCGGGCGGCTCTCGGACTTTTACCGTTTTTCGGCTCCTGTTCGCTGGCGGAAATGCCTGTCTCAAGCCGCGCGCGCTACGCGACCTGGCTTCCCCAGGATCGCGAAATCGCCTGGCCGATTCCGGTGGAAGCGCTCGTGGCCCTCGGCCGAACGCCGCACGGCGCTTCCATATCACGCTTGTCGTCGCAAGACGCGGAGGCGGTGCGGCAGGCGCTGGAGAAGGCCGACATGTGGGCGTTTCGCAATCGGATAGCGACGCAGCTTTCCGGCGGTGAAAAAGCGCGGGTTTTGCTCGCCCGGGCGCTGGCGCAGGAAACGCCCATGCTTCTCGCCGACGAGCCGATCGCCGGCCTGGATCCTGCTCATCAGATTGCGACAATGCAGGTCTTCAAAACCCTGGCCTCTGACGGACGTTCGGTGCTGGTCGCTCTGCATGATCTCGGGCTGGCGGCGCGTTTCTGTAGCCGCCTCGTCCTGATGCAGGCCGGCCGGATAGTCGCCGATGGTCGACCGGTAGACGTGCTGACGGCGCACAATCTCGCCGAAGTCTTCGGCATCGACGCCTATAGGGTCGAAACAGCAGACGGTTTGTTGTTGCAGCCACTTGGGCTTGCAACGAAGACGTAATACGACCAACAGCGGCAACCAGGCTTCGAGGATAAAACGATGCCCGATCTTGAACACGTGCTCACAGAGCAACTGGCCGACTATCGCAGCGGCTGGTCGATGGGTTCCTTTGGCGCCATTGCGGAGTTTCACCAGGACGAAGGCGAGCCTTGCAGCGCCAGTCCGCTGCAGCGGGTGACTGCTCGGGGAGGCATCCGGATCCTGCCTCAACCGGAAATGACGCCGGTCGCTTACGAGACGCTCAGCCCGCGGCCGCACCGCTGGAGCCAATCGGTTGCGCTTTGCCTGCCATCGGCCGCCGCAAGCCGCGCCAATCGCTCTGTTCTCACCGAACTCGGACCGGACGCCGAGGCCCTGCGCGAACAGGATCGGGGCGCTGTTCTCTTTGATATGGGTTTGTCC
Source organism: Hoeflea sp. CAU 1731 (assembly GCF_039888615.1). Lineage (NCBI taxonomy): Bacteria > Pseudomonadati > Pseudomonadota > Alphaproteobacteria > Hyphomicrobiales > Rhizobiaceae > Hoeflea > Hoeflea sp. CAU 1731. Next base: position 14,899 of record NZ_JBDQQS010000009.1, read on the forward strand.
CAGATCCAGGTCGATTTCTGCATCAGGACGTCCGATCAGGGCCTGATCGAAGCGCTGCGCGCTTGTGCCGGCCGATCGCTTTTCGAATCGGACAATCCGGTTATGGGATGCATACTTTCGGCGCACCCGCACCGGGTGGCCCTGACTGGTCTCGGGCGGGTCGAGGTCTATCAGAAGATCGGCGGTCCGGAGACGGGCGGTCGGTCGCCGGAAGGTCCGCACACCCATGTTCTGCCCAAACTGTTGAAAGCAGGCCGCACCCATTCTGCCAATGTCCCGATACCGGACGGGTTGGTTCCATGCGCCGGCTTTCATCCGGGCAATCCTGTCATCGGGCCGCTCGGTGAGGACCGCGACTTCGATCCCGCTCTTTTTGATGCATTCCAGAAGCTGCTGCGGGCCTGGGGGAACCGCGACTATGTCGCGGAAAGAGACGGGAGTTGGCGAGCTTTGGAGGCCGGCCTGGCTCCACATCAATTTGATGCCGATATATCACGGCAGGGCCGCGCCGGATTACGCAACGGCTTGCGACAGTGGAGGCGGCGCCATGGCCATAGCGCGCTTCTCGACGAGTGGTCCCGCGCTTTCGACAAGGGCGCATCGGATATCGACGAAACGGGTCACGAGACCTGATCGTCGCCTTGATGTGAAGTTGGACATATTCCTTGCCCGACACGAAGTCTCGGACGGGATCGAGCAGTTCCCTGCTTGTTTACAGAAAATACCTGGCGTCGTTGTACACGTCGCCACGCCTTGGAAAGCGTTTGTTCTTACGTCTGAAATCGACCCAGGAAACCAGCCTGTCGCCGGCCCTTTATTTTGGAGCCAGACTTTACAGCTATCTGAACAGGATGTTGCTGGATGGTCGGGAAGTCGCGTGAGAACTGATTATCGTATTACTCTGGTAATCAAAGTTCCAATTTAATTCGAACTGTCTGTCTGACTGACGCCCCGCGGAACAAAGTCGTCGATGCCGGGTTATCTCCACAGCTCTTAAGACAACTCCAGGAGATAATAATGCCTGATCATGACGAGAATATCAGCAAAGCCAACAAGAAGCTGAGAAATGGCGAAAAGTCTGGCGAAAAGGACAAGAACGGCAAGTCGAACGCCAGCATTAGCAAGGGTGCGGCCGTACAGTCATCCGGAGAAGACAACTAGGCCCAGCGCATCAGAGATCGAGCAGAGAGCGTGTCGGATCGCGGATTCAGCGTCCGCGGGGCAGGCACTTGTAAGCAATCGTGCAGCGCCGCTTGTCAGAGGTCCTGACCTGAATTCCGGATGAGGAACAGCCCATCCTGCTGCGTTGAGAAGCTGGCGTGTATCCGTATATCGGGACTGTCGCGTTTCCGTTGGCGTTGGTATTGATGCGCCCGTTGCGCTCATAATAGTTGATCGCCTGCTGACAGGTCATCGAGTTTGAAACCTGCGCCAATGTTGCTGCAGGTTGGACAATCAGAATCGCCGTTAACAGCGAAAAAGCAATCGAACGCATGAGTTGAACCGCCCTGAGACGTCGCCAGTTTCAGGATCTTACAGTCAAGCGTAGCCTTTGAAAATAGGGCGTCAATCAATACTGCGTTATCCGAAGTTGTCAGGGCGCGCGCAGGCTGGCGCAATCCTGTCACACAGCAAGCCTATATTTATCATGATTCAGATTTATATTGTAAAATGCGCGAAGTTGCGCAGTAATGATGGCGACTGAAACACAGGCAGGTTAGTGGTTCAGCGGGTATTTGGTTGAAAACATGTGCTCTTGCGTTGCTGTCGCGGGAAGCTGATTTTTCAATCGAGGCGCTCTTGCTGGACATGGCGACGGAATTGCGGATGGCTTGCAACCGAATGAATGACCGCCGTATACGACGACGCTGCGCCATGGCGGCGGCGTTGCTTTGTGTCGCCTCTCTGGCTGGTTGTACGACGTCCGGCATGTCGACCGTCTATTACAACGTGCCCGGAACGACCGTGGATCAAATCACGGAACAGATTTCCAGCCGCGGTCCACAGAACGGGCACGCCATCGGCACGGCGGAGACCCGCATGACGCCGAAGATCATCACAATCCAAAAGGACGGACAGTGCCAAATCGCCTCGGCGGAGGTGCAACTCGGCATGAGGATCACGCTTCCGCGCTGGACGGAATTGCACAAGGCGGACGCTCGAACGAAGACAGCTTTCGAAGAACTCGGCAAGCATGTTCGCTGGCATGAGCAGCAGCATGTGGACATATCCAACCGTTATGTCCTTCTGATCGAAGAACGACTGATGCAGATCCCGCCGCAGAAGAATTGCCGCAAAGCGCTGGACACCGCTCGGGAGGTCTTCAAGCAAGGCTTCAAGGAGCATAACGAAGCGCAACTGGCCTTCGATGAGAGCGAACGCGACGCGATACGCACGCGTCTGGAGGCGCTGCACAACAACCGCCGCGAACTGCCTCCCTTTCCTGAAATCCTTTGAAGCAGGCTGATTTTAGCGCCGAAAGGCTGATTAACCAATCGCCAGACCGGCAAGATAGGCCAGGCCCAGGACGAGGGAGTGTGACGAAAAGACGACCGACAGCCAGACGCCAAGAGCGTTGTCCTGCGCCCTGCTGATCAGGATATTTCTCCTGGGCTTGAAGAAGAGATAGGGGATCGTGGCGACGACGGCGAGAACTGGAATGGCGATCCAGTGTTTCCCCATGAAGCCCATCAGGAACGACAGGGCCGATAAGCCGATATAGGTAATTAAAAGCAAAGCGTGACCCCCGACACATTGCGGGAAACAGCTATCGATCTTCGTTGATGCGATCAACACAATAATGGATGTAATTTACAAGAATATTTTGAGATTAATGCAACCCTTATTTTGCAAAGCTCATAAGTAAACTTGAGTAATGTAAATAAGAATAAGCTTCTCATCTTTTCACTGAGTGATGATATTGCGCTGTTGATCCTCGCTGTATCTGTTTGCCACGGGCTATCGACCTTCTGTCACCGGGCGTCATTGCGAAGCGTTGGCGATAGGCTCGATTGAAACGCGGCACATCGGAGAACCCGTTGCGATGGGCGATTGAGGAGATTGTCCGGAAAGCATGTTCAGGGTTCGCAAGCATTGCGTCCGCCTGCATCAGGCGGCTCTCGAGCAACCAGCCCGAGAATGTCTGGTCAGCCTCGCGAAACCGGGTCTGGATTGTGCGTATGGAACAGCCGAGCCGCCGGGCGAGGTCGGAAACGCCGTAGGCCGGATCGCACAAGCCCTCGCGCGCGGCCGTCTTGATTCGTTCGAGATTGGGTAGGCGGCTTTCCCCTGCGCTCTGATCTACGACGCCATGCAGAAGTTCGCGCACCGATGTCGCCATTGAGGCGCACAGACGGGCGTTGCCCTGGCGCATGGCCTGGCTGAGCAGCGCAAACTGCTGCGACAGCGCCCGGCCGGCTTCGCTGGCGCAGGCGTAGCGGTTGATTTCGCAGATCCGCGACGCCGTCAGTCTGCAGGGCAGGACGGAGCGGTCGATGCGCAGCGAAAAGAGATCCATAACGGCCGTTTTTTCGAATTCCAGCGCGAAGCCGTCGCCATTGTCAAGAATGAGCGGCGTTGCCCGCGGCGCCAGGAAACTGTCTTCGGAATAGCAAACGCCGCAAGCGCGGCCAGGCTCGAAATTGATGAAGATGCTGTCGTCGGGTCGCGTCGAAATGAGACGCCGGTCGCGCCGGGCGCGGTGGCCCGGGGCGGCGATGTGCGCAAGCTCCATGCCTGGCAAAGCAAGCGCGGTGAACTTGGCCCGGAATGTCTCGCTCGATGTTTGCTCTGGCCGGATACCCGTGAAGGTGTCACAAATGGATTCGACGAAATAATCGAATTTGCCGCGATCCGGGATCGCGTCGTTTGATCGCCTGATCCAGCGGTGATCATGCTGTTCTGCGTTTCCCGACAAGACTTTGCGCCTCCCGACAAAGACCTCTGGCTTCGCTGCGCATAATATCAGACGCACAACGGAGGAGGTAGGATCCATGCACAATAATCCCGGATTCGTGTTCGTGCACGGCGCCTGGCACAACGGCGCCTGCTGGAACAAAGTCATCGGACTGCTTCAAGACGAGGGTTTCGCCTGCGCTGCGATCGATCTTCCCGGCGCCGGCGCAAACGCCGCGGCGCCTGCATCATTGCAGGCCCGCGACATGGCCGCGCTCGCCACCGAACCGTCACCGAACGCCGGAGTCGGGCAGGAAGAGCGCACAAACGCTGTGATCAACAGCGTCGAACAGATGGCCGAACGGTCGAACGGTAAGGTGGTTCTCGTCGGCCATTCAATGGGCGGCGTCACCATATCGCCGGTGGCGGAGGCCATTCCGGATGCGCTCGAGGCGGTTGTCTTCCTCACTGCCTTCATGCTGCCGCCCGGCATGCCGGCGATCGCGATGATCCAGGATCCCGCCATGGCGGACGCCGTCGTGCCGTCGCTGTTCGTGGCCGATCCGCAAGTCGTGGGCGCCCTTCGCATCGACACGCTGTCTGACGATCCGGACGATCGCGCGCGGTTGCGGGAAGCATTCTACGCCGATCTCAATGAGGAGGCCTTCGCTGAGGCCGTGGCGCAGTTGCACAGCGACGAGCCGGTGCAGGTCGCGGTTAATCCCTCGGCGGCGACAGTCGAGCGTTTCGGGTCCGTGGCGCGTCACTATGTGCGGTGTCATGACGATCGCGCGATTACGCCGGCCGGACAGGAAAAGATGATAGCGCTGACCGATGCGGCCCTCGGCGGGAAAACAACCGTTCATGAACTTCACGCGAGCCATTCGCCGTTTCATTCGCAACCGGAGGAACTTGTCGCCATTCTCCGGAAGATCGCCGTCGCGTCGCGCTGATCGTCAGACGAGGCCCGCCAACGCTTCGATATCATAGATCAGGCATATTTCCTCCACCCCTTCGCGGCCACGGATAGGCGCTTCGTCGCGCTCGCCAATATCGTCGATTGAAAGGCCCGCGGCCTCGGCGATCTGCCGCGAGAACACAATGCGGGCGTTCTTCTGCTTGACGATGCCTTCCAGCCGCGAGGCGGTGTTGACCGTGTCGCCGAGCGCGGTCAGCGGCGCTTCGTTATCCACCCGACCGATCTGGCCGATGATCGCGGGACCGCCGTGGATCGCGACGACGAGTTTCAGCGGTTCGTCTAGATGCAGCTTCAGTTCCGCGTTCAGCGTATCCATGCCCTGTTGCAAGGCGACCGCGGCGCGCAAAGCGTCCCGTGACGCCTGTTCGAAACTGCGATCAACCCCGAACAGCGCCATGATGCCGTCACCCATGAACTTGTCGACCAGGCCATTGTTGCGTGCAATCCTTTCAGCCGCCGATTCGAGATAGGCGTTCAGTACGAACAAGACGTCGTAGGGCAACCTCTTTTCGGAGAAGCGTGTGAATCCGCGCAGATCGGTAAACATGACGATCACCGGTTGCTCGACGCCCCAGCGATACATGTCCGACCGACTGCCGGAAATGTTCTGAACGCGGGGTTGCACGAGCCGGATCACGGATATGTCGCGCGTCGGCTGGATCTGACAGGCGAGACGCACATCCGCCGTCGCCTGGATCTGCTTCAGCACGGCCGCCTCCCTGGCGTCTGGCGGTGGCAGTTGTTCAATTCCCGCCACCACCCGAACCCGACAGGTCGAGCAGCGCGCCCGGCCTCCGCAAATCGAGGTGTGGGCGATGTTGTTCGCCCGGCTGATTTCGAGCAATGTCGGTCCTGGCGCGGTGCGGATCTGTTTGCCGCCCACATAAGAGACCGTCATGGAGGATTTCAGGCGGTGTGCGGTCATCACGCCGACAGGAAACAGGAAGCACAGCACGAAGCCTGTGAAAGCGAGCTGTTGCGCAAGCAGCGCCTGGACGGCGAGCTGGTTGATTTGGTCGTTGGTCAGCGCAATTTCGGCCCTGCCGGACAGGATCAGCTCCTTGCCCGCGGTCGTCCATCCGGTCGCGGAAAGCAATGGAATGGCGACTGCCGCCGAAAACAGCCAGGGACGCCACGGTGCATACCAGCGCTTGTGGCGCAGCCACAGGTGAACGCCGATCATGCCGTGGATCCAGACCACGACGACGAGCGCGGTCTGTTTCCAGAACACCCACGGCCACGCGATGCTCAAATAGGTTTGATAGTTGAGTTTCGCGTCGACCAGTTCGGCGCTCAGGCGGGTGTAATACAAATGCTCCGCTGCAAAGACGGGGATCGACAGGCCGAGCACCAGTTGCAGCAATTCGCTCATTGGAATGCGGAAGGTCCGCCGACCGAGCGTCTTGGCGATCGCAAGGCCGGCGTGGATGATAAGCGCGCCGTAGAGAATGATCGTGCCGGCGAGCGAACGCCAGACAAAATCGTGGAAGTCGCCCGTGCGGGCAAGCGCTGCATAGGAAATGTTGCCGGCGGCGTGGCTGAGAAGGTGGGTGGTTGCAAAGAAGAGAAGAATCAAGCCTGTCCAAAGCCTGAGCTTCGCTCTTGCGGGCTTGCTGAATAGCGCTGGCAGGCGATCCCGGACGAAGCCGGAAGTATTCGAAGGCGTGACCGGTTGCGACAAGCTGCGTCCTCGACGTGATTCCTGTCTCTATATGCAACAATAGCGACGCCTTCGCCAGAGCTCGATCACAACTGTGAATGTGAGCGTGTCTGAATTAAACTACCGCCGTTTCGGAAGTTGAGGAGGATGGAAATGAGATTGCGTTGTCTAATGACAGCCTCCCTGACCGTACTGCTTCCCGCATCGGCGATCGCCGATCCATCGTTTGAATGTTCAATGGGCAGCGGCAGTCAGGTGGAGACCGCAGAATGTGTCGCCAAGACCGAGGCGATGGTCGACGAGACGGTTAAACTGTCCTTGCAATTCGCCATGAACGCCGCGAAGGAACTCGACGAAACAACGGGCCGTGCGGCAGCCGTCCCGGCGCTGGAGAAAGCGCAAGATGCCTGGTCAACCTTTCGCGACGTCCATTGCGACTATGTCGGTTCGACCTTCGGCGGCGGGTCCGGCACAGGCATAGCCATCCGTTCCTGCCGTATCGAACTCGGCCGCGACCGGGCGGACCTGCTGCTCCGCTTCGCAAAATAGCATCAGTCGCTGGAGGCGCCGGAGTTGCGGTTTCCCTTGCCAAGGTCTTCCCTGGCGCGCTTGTCCTTGTCGAGCTTCTCGAAACTCTCGATGACGCCGTCCGTCTCCAGCTTCACGTCGGGAACGGCGTGGCGCTGATTGCGCACCTGTTCCTGGTCGTTGCCCTGCAAGCTGTTGTCGCCCATCTTTTCTTGCGCGAGATCGCTCTCGGTCAGATCTTCGGGTTTCTTTGTCTTGCCGTGATTTTCCATCGTTGAACTCCCTTTTGAAGCACCAACGATCGAATGACGGTTAGGGTTCCCCACGATCTATCGGTAGAGCATCGTCGGCAGCCACATGGATATCGACGGAATGAAGGTCAGGAGCAACAGCACGATCACCAGCGGTACGAGAAACGGCGCGGTCGCCGTGACGCAGCGCTCGAAAGGCACGGCCGCGACTTTGGAGAGCACATAGAGGACCATGCCGACCGGCGGCGTCAGAAGGCCAATCATCAGATTGAGGATCATGATGATGCCGAAATGCACCGGATCCACGCCGAGCGATACGGCCACGGGTAACAGCACCGGCGTCAGGATCGTGATGGCGGCTATGGTTTCCATAAAGCAGCCGATGATCAATATGATCAGCGTGATGAGCAAAAGCAGCGCGACCTTGTTTTCCGTCACCGCGAGCAGGCCCTGCGAAAAGTGCAGCGCGACCTGGTTGGCTGTCAGAATCCAGGCGAAGATCGTCGAGGCGGCGACGATCAACATGATTGCGGCCGTTGTCTGAACGGTGTCCATCGAAACGCGCAGGATCTTGCGCCAGTCGAGCGTTCGGTAGACGGCGATGCCCAGGAACATGGAATAGGCCACGGCGGCGATCGCCGCTTCGGTCGGCGTGAAAAGACCGCCCATGATACCGCCAATGATGATCGCCGGCGTCATAAGGGGCAGGAAGGCGTCGACGAAGCTGCGGGCGAACCGGCCGAAACGAAAGCCCATATCGCGCGGGTAGTTCCTTCTGCGAGAATACCAGGCGACCATGATCATCAGGGAAAGGGCCATCATCAGTCCCGGCAGCAGGCCGGCGGTGAACAATTGTCCGATCGAGGTGTCGGCAAGCACGCCGTAGATCACCAGCGGAAGCGAAGGCGGAATGATCGGGCCAATGGTGGAAGAGGCGGCGGTGATGCCGACTGCAAAGTCCGTGTCGTAACCGGCGTCCCGCATCGCCTTGATCTCGATATTGCCGAGGCCGCCCGCGTCGGCGACCGCAGCGCCCGACATTCCGGCGAAGATGACGCTGGCGCCGACATTGACGTGTCCAAGCCCGCCGTGCATCCAGCCAACCGTAGCACGCGCGAAGTTGAATATCCTTGTGGTAATGCCGGCGCTGTTCATCAGGTTGCCGGCCAGGATGAAGAACGGCACGGCGATCAACGGAAATGAATTGATGCCGTTGACCATGTTGGCGAGCACGATCATCGGCGGCATGCCGTTGGTGGCGACAAAGGCGAGCGAGGCGAGAGCCAGCGCCGCCGCGACCGGCACCCCGATGATCATCAACGCGAAAAGCATACCGATCATGAGCAGTATCGACATGGGGTCTCTAATCCGTGGTGAGGTGCTGATCGAGATCGGCGATGATGTCTTCAGGCTTCTGGCGGATCTTGCGCCACAGCAAGATTGCCGAATAGACCGTCATGGCCGCGAGCGCCGCCACGCAGATGGCGTAAATCCATGCTTTCGGCACGGGCAGCGTCACCATCTTCTGGCGTGTCTTGTTGATCAGCGTGAAACCGATGACCGTCAAAGCGCCATAGAGAGCAAATGTGATGAGTTCGGCGACGACCGCCATCGCCTTGCCATAGGCGGACGGAACCATGCGAATAAAAAACTCCAGCGCGATATGTCCGCCGCGCCGCACTGCGCTGATCGACCCCAGGAAGCAGACCAGGATCAGCAGGTAACGAGCCACCTCCTCGGTCCAGGCGAGCGAATCGTTGAGCACGTAGCGGGTGAAGAACTGCAGAAAGACGACGACCGCCAGGACCCAGAAGACGACGATCGCCGGAATGTCGATCCACTGGATGTCGGAAATAGAGGTTTTTTCTTCCTCAATCACTAGATCGACGGGCGCGCGTTCAGCGCGCCCGCCGGTTTCCTTTGACTCGTCGCTCATTGCGCTCCCCGCCGCAGAAGCCCGGCCATCAGTTGGCGAGCGCCTGCATGCGCTCGAAATGGCTCTTTTCGTAAGGGACCTTCGATTCGTCGGTCAGGATAGGATAGACGGCGTCCTGGAAAGCCTGCTTGTCAACTTCGTTGACCTGGATGCCCTCGTCGCGGAACCATTGCACCAGATCACTCTCGGCCTGATTGATCTCCTCGGCGCACATGGCGGCTGCTTCCTTCATGACGGCTTCCACCGTCCCGGCGTCGTCGCCAATCTTGCCCATCGCGCTGTCCGACACGATGATAATCAGCGAATTGCCGATATGGCCGGTCAGGTTGATGTTCGACTGCACTTCGTAGAACTTCTTGAATTTGATGGTGGGAAGCGGATTCTCCTGTGCGTCGACCACGCCCTGCTGCAGGGCGAGATACACCTCGGCGAAGGCGATTGGCGTTGGATTGGCGCCTACGGCGTTGGGGAACATGACCATGACCGGAGAATCCGGCACGCGGATCTTTAGCCCCTTCATGTCGTCGGGCTTCATGATCGGAAATTTCGACGTCACGTGGCGATAGCCGTACCAGGTGATCGCCATGACGGTGTGGCCGGTGGCGTCTTTGTAGCCAGCGGCCAGATCCGTGAACAGGTCGCTGTCGCGATAGGCTTTCCAGTGATCGTAGTTCTTCAGCATGAAGGGATAGTCGGAAATGGCGATTGGTCCGTAGTCGCGCTCGGCGAAATTCGGTCCGGTGTAGATGATGTCGACGGAGCCGATGGTCAGACCCTCGTTGATGTCGGATTCGTTTCCGAGCTGAGAGGCCGGAAATACGGTGATATTGACCCGCCCGTCTGTTTTTTTGCCGATCTCGTCGGCTGCCCACAGGGCGCATTTGTGATAGGACGAGCCTTCTTCGTAGACATGCGCCCACTTCAGATCGACAGCATGGGCAACGCCTAGTGCGGCAAATAGCGACGCCGCAGCCAGCACAGCCGGCCTCAACAGTTTCGCAATCATCATTTCCTCCCTTATCCGGCCCGCGGGTTCCTCCACCATCGGGCAGGTGATGAAAATTAACTGGTATACAAGATATATTAGATATACTAGATTGAAGCGAGGCGCAAGAGGCGTCCTGAAGACGCACGTCATAATTGTGCATGAAGCGGAATCGACAGGAAGATACAGGCAGGCGATGGCAGAGTCAGAAACGGATGCGGCTTTGGAGAACCGGACAAGACGGAAGCCGAGGGCCGCCAATGCGCCGCCGGCTGCGAGTTCCGGGATACGGGTGCGCAGCGCCGCCAAGAACTCCGACATTGTCTATCGCGATCTCCACAAGGCCATCGTCACCATGGAGCTCGCGCCGGGCGCTCCGGTTCTGGAACGCAAGCTTACCGAGCAGTATGGCGTCAGCCGGACGCCGGTGCGCGAAGCCGTGCTTCGGCTCGTCGAGGACGGTCTTGTGGAAGTGGCGCCGAAATCTGGAACTTTCGTTGCGCGCATACCGCTTTCGGTCGTTCGCGAGGCGCTGGTCGCGCGGCGGGCTCTTGAGGAGGTCACAGTGCGCGCGGCGACCGAACTTTCCAGCGAAAGCCAGATCATGCAGATGCGAGCTATCATCCAGCAACAGCAGGAAATGGCGGACGCCGGCGACGAGGAGGCGTTTCACCAGGCCGATGACAAGTTTCACGCCAGCATCGCGGCGGCCGCGCAATATCCGGGAATCTGGAAAATGATCCAGCAGGTTCGAATCCAGGTCGAACGCTACCGGCGTCTAACCTTGCCCCAGAACGGACGCATGCCGATGGTCGTGAAGGAACACACGGAAGTCCTCGACGCCATGGCCGCGCGCGAGGCCGACGCCGCCGTCGCCCGGATGAACGAACATCTCGACAAGCTGCAACTCGACATTTCGATCTTCCGGGATTTATGGCCGGATTACTTCACGATCGATCCGTCGCTCGACGAAAAACTATTTGCCGGCAAATAAAATCAATATTCGATGGGGAGGATATCATGACCATGCCAGTAAGACAGGCGATCAGTCCGGCCGAAGCGCGCGGATTCGATACGCGGGACCTCAGACGGAATTTCCTGATTGAACCGATATTTACTCCCGGTCGGATCGGATTGACCTACAGCCATCTCGACCGGACGATCGTCGGAGGCGCCATGCCTCTGGACGGGGAACTTGTTCTGACGACCGAAAAGCAGGTTGGCTCCGATCCGTTCCTTGCGCGCCGTGAAATGGGGATCTTCAATATTGGCGGCGCCGGAGAGGTGGCGATCGACGGAGAGACGATGATCGCCGAAAGCACGGACTGCATTTATATTCCGGCGGGAACCGGCAATGTCCGCTTTCGCAGCCGCAGCAGTGACGACCCGGCCAAATTCTATCTCGTGTCGACGCCCGCGCACACGGCGCATCCGACGAGGCGCATCACCGCCGAAGACGCCAATCGTCTTGATCTTGGAACGCAGTCTGACGCCAACAAACGAATTCTGCGGCAATATATTCACCCGGATATCTGCCAAACCTGCCAATTGGTGATGGGTATGACCGTGATCGAGGACGGCAGTGTCTGGAACACTATGCCCTGTCACACACACGACCGGCGCACCGAATTTTATCTCTATTTCGATATGGCGCCGCAGACGCGCGTCTTCCATTTCATGGGCGAACCGGACGAAACGCGTCATCTGGTGGTCGCCAACGAACAGGCGATCCTCTCGCCGGGCTGGTCGATCCATTGCGGCGCCGGTACGGGGCGATATGCGTTCATCTGGTCGATGGCAGGGGACAACCAGGATTTCGATGACATGGATTTCGTCGCTATGGAGGCTCTCCGGTGAGCATCGGACCGGAGGAATTCCGTCTTGACGGCAAGGTCGCGATCGTCACCGGCGCGAATACCGGCATCGGTCAGGCGATCGCCGTCGCTCTCGCGGGATCGGGCGCGAAAGTGGCCGCGGTCGGGCGTTCGCCGATGGACGAAACGGCGGCGATGATCGGTAATGGCGCCATGATCGAAGTTCGCGCCGATTTGTCGACGACGGCGGACCACGGTCGCATTGTCGAAGAGACAGTCGCCTGGGGCGGCGGCGTGGACATCCTCGTCAACAACGCCGGCGTCATCCGTCGTCGCGACGCGATCGATTTTACCGAAAATGACTGGGATACGGTCATCGACACAAATCTCAAATCCGCATTCTTTCTCTCGCAGGCGGCCGCCCGGCGGATGATCCCCAATGGCGGCGGCAAGATTGTCAACATCGCCTCGCTGCTGTCCTTCCAGGGCGGGATTCGCATTGCCTCCTACACGGCGTCCAAAAGCGGTCTTGCCGGCCTGACGCGCCTTCTCGCCTGCGAGTGGGCCGGCAAAGGGATCAATGTCAACGCCATCGCGCCTGGCTATGTGGTCACCAACAACACGCAGGCTATTCGAGACGATCCCGATCGTTCGCAAGCGATCCTTGATCGCATTCCCGCCGGACGTTGGGCAACGCCGGACGATATCGCAGGCGCGGCCGTGTTTTTGTCCTCCCGCGCGGCGGACTATGTTCACGGTTCAGTGCTGCCGGTCGATGGCGGCTGGCTTGCGCGTTAGAACCCCGGATTGGCGATCGCAGAGCAACAGTCGCCAAATCTGCAATTGAGCCGTCGCACAGCCTCCGGCTCTGGCTGGTTGTTTGATTTTGTAGCGCAAACAAAACATCGGGCCGCAGAGAGCCGATCTATCTCAGACATGCAAGATGGATATTGATCTACTACGAGTCGCTTGCCGTTTTCTGTCTTTCAGAACGGCAGATGTTTCCGATTGCAATAGCCCGACAGCTTCTTGCCGAGACGAAAGCCCGGCGGCATGGAGGATAAGAACTACTCGGCTTCACCTTCCGCCGGGCCGGGAAACGGACCCATGCAGCCAGTCTTGTTTTCCGACTGGATGACGTGATTGTAGAGCTGCGCGACCCATTGCTTGCCTTCTAGCGTCTGCTCCAGATAGTTCAGCGCCGGGCCGATATAGGGCTGTACCTTGGACCAGAAGAATTGCGGATAGCGCTCGACCATGTCCATGGGCGAGGTATATTCCAGCATGTCGGTGACCCCGAGTTCGGTGAACTCGTAGTAGAGAGCGTTGATCTTGCGGTGATAATAGGGGTCGGCCATCTGGCCGATCAGATCGGCGGCCCGCACCAGCGCCGGTTCCGTATCGGTTTTGAGATAGTCGGGATCGTCAGGCACGGGAAATCGCGTACATTCTATGGCGCGCGCGATGCGTTCGTGGTCGATCAGCTCGACATTTGCAAAGCGCTCCCGGACGAAGATCTTGCCGCGATCGACATGAAACGGCGCCAGGCTGGCGTCGGAAGCGCCGCGCTGGGGCATGATCGTATCGCCCTTTTCGTTGATCACCACGGTGCACGGGCCATCGCCCTCGCAGATCCCGCGGGTGTAGCCGATATCGTGCATCAGCAAGGCGAGTATGTAGTGGGCCCAGTCTTCAGGCTCCAGGGACGCCGTCAGCAGGCGGCCTTCTATGATCTGCTGGCCAACCAGCGTGACCATGATCGTGTGCTCTGTATTGTGGTAGAGCGCGTCGGAATTGTTGAGGCGCTCAAGCGCCAGACGGGCCACGTTTCCGATGATTGGGCCAAACGCCGGCTTCCGTCCCGAAAAAAAACGCAGATACGTATCGGTCAGATGGTCGGCGAAAGTGGATGCGACGACTGTAGATGGATTGTACATGCCCGGATTCAGTCACTCCGTTTGCCCGATGCCGGAGACTAGTGTTGCGGATCTGACATTTGTTGGTAGTTGTGTGTTCTCATCATCAAATATCAAATCCAGGTGGCACACCAGAAATTTTACCTGGCTCGTGTTCTTGTCGGCGCCAAAGCCCGTTCGTTGTCAGCCACAGGGGATACAAACCTCGGCGAAGGAACACTAGCGCCAATCAGCGCGGATGGTAAAGTCCCGGAATGACGACACGCTGCAAGAGGTCGACAAACCTTCCTGCCTCTCAAGCCGAGCCGCCCATTGAATCGTCTTGTCGAACATGGCGTTGAAACGCGAAAGCTCCATCCATTTTCGATGTCGCGCACGGCCTTTGTTTCCGGCCCTCCGGCGTAGAGAAGCGCCCTCAAGGTTGTCGCAGGCGCTCCGAATTCCGCAACCCGAGTTTGCGGCATGGCGTCTCCTCCTCGTCCGAAAGCGGGCTTTGCCGATGCTTTCGGTCAATCACAGGTAGGATTTCTATCGAAGAAATCAACCTCTTGCGAGACGCCTGTCAGGACCGGGAACGCCGTCGCCGCCATCCTCCCGGCCGAAACCGTACGTGTCAGCGAAGCCTCGGGAAATCGCCGGAACGGAAGTATAGCCACAGCGTTCGGCGATCTCGGCCATGTCCAGCCCGTCCATACGCAAAAACTCGCCTGCCTTCACCATGCGTCAACGGGTGAGATAGGCGAATGGCGTCAGGCCCACGGTTTGCGCAGATCGGGCGGCAATGGCGCTGAGCGTGAACGTCTGGCGATCTCCGGACCCGCCCGGAAGCACAGTCTGGCCGAAAGACGCAGATGCCTCCGTTTATGCTGCAAGCGGACTATAGGTCAGATCGGGGTAGCCGAAGGCTTGTGGTCCAACCACTTGCAGCGCCCTTGACGACTTCATCAAAGGGTGCGCCGGCATTCCGATGACTGCGACGCGCTGGCCGTAGCGCAGCATCTCCGTTGTGATGGGTTCGCCGCTGTCGATCTCCAGGTTCATGATCAGATCCGGCACCATTATGGCCGGCTCGCCGTCGATCCACAGAACGAGATTCTCGTTCTGGATGGCGATGCGCGCCTCCGATCCCGACCACTGGTCGAATCCTGAGAGTAGCGCGTGTCCGCGGGCGAAACCGCCCGTCAGCTCGCGCCGGACATCAGTGATCTTGCCCGTGAAGAATATCTTGCCGCCGGTCAGATCGATTATGCGTTCAATGACATTGAGGCGCCTCTCCCTCGCGTCGAGAACAGTCTCGCCAATCCTGAGGGCAAGCGTAACCGTATCGGGCACCGCCGTCTTTCGCACGACCGCCATCGACAGCGGAGCTCCGGCGGCGCCCGCTCCACCGCCCATATCGACGGCCACCGACCGCGCGAAGCGTTCCAGCCAATAGGCGTCGACCAGTTCCCTGAAAAGGACGACATTGCCTTTGTCGTCGGCAAGGGCTGTCAGGGAAGCCGCCGGACCATAGATCGAGAAGGTCGTCATCTGCACTTCGGGAAACGCGCGCCCCATTCCGTCGCCGTCGATTACCGGCAGTCCTGCCTGGGCTGCGGTGATGATGGGCGCCATGGCGTTGGCGCCGCCGATTTCGGCTGCAATCAGCGCCGACATTCCGACGCCCGCCGCCTCCTCTATGGCGCGTAGCGCGCGGAAACATTCCCGGCCCTCCGATATCTTCTCGACGCCCACCACAGGCGCGCCGATGCCGCCGACCCGGCCGACCCAGGCTTCGTCGGGGAGTTCGTCCAGCGGCGTGATGCGGACCTTGGCGCCATTTCTGATCATCTCACGGGCGCGCAACATGCCGATATAGGGGTTGCCGCCGCCGCCGGTTCCCAGCAGGGCTGCGCCGATTGACAGCGGAAGCAGATCAGATTCTTTGAGGAGATATCCCTTGTCAGTCGACATTGACCGCGCCTCTTTCTTGGCTGTCACAAACTTCACCACATTGATTTCCGATAACCTTCGGCCAGATTCTCATCCAGTTCCTCTCCGCTCTGGGCCAGAGCGAGTTGATCGCTCATGATCTGGCCGAGCGTCGGCATTTCCGACCGGTCGGGCCATGTGTCGGGCTGCCACAGCTGTGAACGCATGAAGGCCTTGGCGCAGTGCATGTAGACTGCCTTGATCTCGACCACGAGGACCGACAGCGCCGGACGTCCCTCAACAGCAAACGCATGCCGCAGATCGTCATCGACCGTGAGCCGCCCCGTCCCGTTGACGCGCAGCGTCTCGTTCATTCCCGGGATGAGGAAAATCAGGCCAACGGCCGGGTTGTTGATAACGTTCTCCCAGGTGTCGAGACGGTTGTTGCCGGGTCGGTCCGGTATGGCGATGGTCGTGTCGTCCAGCACTTTCACGAAACCCGGCTTGTCGCCCCTCGGGGTCGTATCGGCATTGCCCTCGGCGTCTTGCGTGCCCATTACAAGAAAAGGGCTTCTTGAAAGGAAACCTTTTGCATGCGGGTCGAGCTTTTTCAGCTCCTTGAGCACTGCCCTGCCTTTTGCCTCGCGATAAACCGATCTCAATTCTTCCCGGGTCTCGACAAAATTCATTTTTCCATCCTTTCCACGCCTGTTTTGCTTCCAGCGAGCAAACTGCCCGAGGTCAGGATATCCCCGTCGACTATCGGCAAGGCCGGGCGCATTGCTTCCTCTTCGGCGGATACGACCGGGACGGAGGCAAGCAGCAGCTTTGTATAATCGTGTTGTGGATTCTCGAAGACTTCAGCGGTTTCGCCCGTTTCCACGATCTTGCCAAGGTAAAGCACACCGACAGACTGTGCGAAATTACGCATCAGGCTCAAATCGTGGGAAATAAAAAGGAATGTGAGGTCGAGACGGCGACCGAGATCGACGAGCAGGTCGACAACCCGCGCCTGCACCGATACGTCGAGAGCGGACGTCGGCTCGTCCAGCACCAGCAATTTCGGAGGAATCGCCAGCGCGCGTGCAATCGCGACACGCTGCTTTTGCCCTCCTGACAGTTCGTGCGGATAGCGCTCGGCGAACTCCGCCGGCAGCTGCACCATTTCAAGAAGTTCGTCGATTCTCCGCGCCCGGTCGCGGCGCGGATGACCGTGTGCATCCAGCGGCACCGCAATGGACTGTCCAATGGTGCGGCGGGCGTTCAACGAAGATCCGGGGTTCTGAAATACCATCTGGACCTTGCCGCGCCTTGCGCGGCCGCTGCCGGTGTCGGTGATGTTCAGGCCATCGAGAAATATCTTTCCGGCGGTGGGGCGGGTCAGCCCCATGATCATGCGGGCGATGGTCGATTTACCCGAACCGCTTTCTCCGGCCAGACCGTAGACTCTGCCCTTTTCGATATCGAAAGACACATTGTCGACCGCAGTCACTTCGCCCGAAATGCGGCCGAAAGCACTGCGAACAGGAAAGGTCTTGGTCAGATTTTCGATCCGGAGCATGGAGCCGCTCATCGCGCCGCCTCCCGCGTCCCAAACGACATGCCGCCGGTCATTCGTGGCACTGCCGCTATCAATCGCCCCGTATATTCCTCCTTCGGCGCGGCGAATATTTCGTCGGTCCGACCGTGCTCGACCACC
The DNA here is from genome assembly GCF_039888615.1 of Hoeflea sp. CAU 1731. NCBI lineage: Bacteria > Pseudomonadati > Pseudomonadota > Alphaproteobacteria > Hyphomicrobiales > Rhizobiaceae > Hoeflea > Hoeflea sp. CAU 1731. The sequence continues at coordinate 32,472 of NZ_JBDQQS010000009.1, forward strand.
TTGCCGTTGTGCATCACATAAACATAGTTCGAGGTTTCGCGCACGACGCCGAGATTGTGGGTGATCATCAGCAGCGCCAAGTCCTGCTCTTCTACAAGTTTGTTCAAGAGCCTCAATATCTGCGCCTGGGTCGTCACATCGAGCGCGGTCCCCGGCTCGTCGGCGATCAGCAATTTCGGTTCGCTCAGCAGCGCCATCGCGATCAGCACCCTCTGGCACATCCCGCCCGACAGCATCACCGGATAGGATCGGGCGACGCGTTCCGGCTCCCGCATACGAACCTGTCCCAGAACTTCGAGCACACGATCCATGCGCTGGGTGCGCGTGCGGTGGCGACCAAGGCGCCGATCTGCGTATTTCAGTATCGTTCGCATCTGGTCGCCGATTGAAAACACCGGATTGAGCGAACGCACAGGATCCTGGAAGACCATGGCCATCGCGGTGCCTCGCAGCGCCAGCCGTTCCTTCTTCGACATCGTCAGGAGATCGCGACCGTCATACAGGATACGGCCTGCGGTGATGGTCGCCGGCGGTTGGCGCAGGATTCCCATGATCGCCTTGGTGGTCACCGTCTTGCCCGAGCCGGTTTCGCCGACAAGCGCTGCCTGCGACCGGGCGGCGACATCCAGCGACACATTTTTCAGCACGCTGAGCGGACGGCCATAGGTGGTGAAATCGACGCACAGATCACGGACGCTGAGTAAAGCTTCGCTCATCGGACCTCCTCTACATCAAAGAGATCGCGCAGTCCGTCGCCAAGCAGGATGAATCCGAGGGCGACGAAAAGGATGGCGCAACCCGGCAGCACGGATTCCCACCAGTAATCCGGCAGGAAGTCGGATCCGGAGGCGACCATGGTCCCGAGATCGGGCGTCGGCGGCTGTATGCCAAGGCCCAGGAACGACAAGGACGCGCCGACGATGATAACAAAGCCGCAATCCAGAGAGGTCTTGACGGCAAGCGCCGAAACGCAGTTGGGAAGGATCTCGCGAAACAGAATGTGCATCTTGCCGGCGCCGAGCGTCTCGGCCGCCTCAACGAACTCCTGACTGCGCAATTGCCGTGTGATCGCGTAGATAAGCCGCGCGTGCCATGTCCACCAGAGGCCGGCAATGGCGAGCATGGCGTTGATGAGATCGGGAGACAGGACAGCCGCCACGGCGAGCGCCATCACCAGCGCCGGAATGGCGAGAGCGATATCGGTTATGCGCATGATGATGATGTCCACCCAGCCGCCGAAATAGCCGGCGACCAGACCGAGGATCGTTCCGACAGGAACCGCGATGCCAAGCACTACCACCGCCAGAAGCAGCGATATGCGCATGCCGAAAATCGTGCGTGAGAAAATATCGCGTCCGACATTGTCTGTGCCGAACCAGTAATCCGCGGACGGCGGAAGGTGACGGGAACGAAAATCCACCACTGCTCCCACATGATCCGGATAAGGCGTAATGAACGGCGCGAAGGTTGCTGCAAGAATGCACAAAATCACGATGCCGGCGCCGATCAGCGCTGTCGGATTGCGCGTGAAGCGGTACCAGTTCTGATCGGCGTTGGAGAGCCGGCGCGGTTGGGAAACGGTTGTCGCGTCCGTCATCAGCGCGCTCCCCTGACACGAACGCGCGGATCGACCACGCCAACCATGACATCGATCGCCAGATTGACCGCAACGAAGAAGACGCCCGAAACCATGACCACGCCCATGACGGCGTTGAGATCCTTCTGCATGATGGCGCGGACGCCGTAGGCGGCCATGCCCGGCCAGGAGAAGACCAGCTCCACGACGAAGGCGGAGCCGATGAGAGACGCGAAGGCGAGACCCAGGATGGTCATCGGAGGAACGAAGCTCGGCCGCAGCATGTACTTGAAGATCTGCACCCGTTCCGGAACACCGAAAGCGCGGCTCGCTTCAATATAGTCCTGGCTGGAAACGTCGATCATCGACGATCGCGTTGTCAAGGCGATCTGCCCGAGCGTGGTCGAGGACAGGGCAAGCGACGGCAGCAACAAATGCCTTACCGCCTGCACGAAAACGTCAGGACGTCCGAGAAGCAGGGAATCAATCGTCAACAGGCCGGTAATACTCGCCGTAAAGTCCATTCCGTGCGGCAGCCGGCCTGTGGTCGGCAAAACATGCAGGACATAGCCTGCAAGGATCTGAAGCAGCAATGCGAGAAAGAAAGCCGGCGCCACGGCGGAAAACAGCGCCACCAGCCGCACCACGTTGTCCGGCCATCGGTCCTTCCAGTAGGCGGCCGCCACGCCCATCGGCATGCCGAACAGGAAGGCGAGCGTAATCGTGAAGAGCACCAGTTCGAAGGTGGCGGCGAAGGTGTCTCGAATATCGTGGTTGACCGGCCGTTCCGTCAGCAGCGAATAGCCGAGATCGCCGCGCGCCAGTCCGGCGACGAAAAGGCCGTACTGTTCCACCATCGGCTTGTTCAGCCCCAGCTTGTCCTGCAGCGCCTGGACCTGTTCCTGGCTGGCCCGTGGACCGAGCGCAAGCCGCGCCGGATCGCCGGGCACCCAGCGGGCAATCGTGAATATCACCATCGACAGGCCGACAAGCACCAGCAGCGACCAGAGAATTCGCCGGATCAGGAAGAACAGGAATTCCAAAAAACGGGCTCCTTCGGCAGCACCGGCTGAGGGCGACGGGCAATGGCGTCAATTCGGACAAGCCACCAGTGCCCGTCACACTATCATGTCAGCGGACGGACTGCCTTATTCGCAGTTCCAGCTCCAGCGCGTAAAGTCGTACGGCACCGACTGCATGGGCACGTACTTGTAACCCGTCAGGCACTTGTCGATGGCGAGCTGCGCATCGAGGGTCAGCAGGAATACGTCCGGCTGCATCTCGACCAGCTTGTGCTGCAGCGACCTGTAGATCTCCGCCTGCTTGTCGGCGTCCGCGGTGCCGCGCGCCTCGTCGATCATGGCGTCGACTTCCGGGTCCAACAGCCATTCCATCGAGGCCCAGGTGCCGGCCGAATCCGAGTGATACTGCGAAAAGAATATCGAATCCGGGGACGGATAAACCGGGCCGAAGAAGATCTGGTTTACAGCCGGCGTCGTCTCCTCTTTCGTCGCAATCTCGGTGATCCGGTTCCACGGATCGGCCTGCTGCGTGACCTTGAAGCCGAGTTGCTCGAGGTTGGACTGCATCAGCAGGCTGATCTCCTCCTCGAACTTCGTGCCGGCGACATAGCCAAGCGTGATCGGAATTTCCTGTCCGGCGTACTTCGACTTTTCGATTTCGGCCTTGGCGGCTTCCATGTCGAAAGCCGGCGCCGGAATGTCGTCCGCATGGAAATCCGCAAAGGCGGACGGCAACGGTGTGGACAGCAATCCGCCCGGATAGATCACGTCGCGAATGGTGTCGTAGTCGGTCGCCAGAGCGATCGCCCTGCGAATGTGGATGTCGTCGGTCGGCGCGATCTTGGTGTTGAGCTTGAGAAGAAACACCGTCGCTGTGCTGAACTTGTCGATATAGAAGCGGTCCATTGCTTCCAGGGCCTTGTAGGTGTCGGGCGCCTGGAACGCTCCGCTCATCGTGAGTTCGCCGGATGCGGCGAGCGACCGCACGGTCGCTTCGTCGTTGACGACGATCCATCGCACCTCTTCTATGGGCTTGTCGTTGAAGCCCGCAAAGTAATCCTTGTTGCGTTCGATGGTCAGGCCGGTGCCACGGTCATAATCCTTGACCAGATAGGCGCCCGAGCCCGCGACATTGGTCGAAAGCCATGTCTGGCCGTCGTCGTCGCCTTCATTCTCCTTTACGACATCGGCGTTGAGGATGAAAATCGAGGGGACCGTCGCCAGGAACGGTGAGAAGGTCTTGGACAGGGTGAACTTGACGGTCTTCGGGTCCACGGCCGTCACAGCCCCTTCTTCCAGAACATCCTTGAAGAGGTTCGCCGGACCCTGATTGATGCGCTGCAACCTTTCGACGGAGTAGACGACGTCGCTTGCTTCAACCGGGGATCCGTCGGTGAAGACCGCATCGTCACGGATTTTGAACACGACTTCCTTCGCGTCGTCCGAGACCTGCCAGCTTTCAGCGAGTTCCGGCGCCAGGGCGCCGCCCTCAACCACCGTCAGCAACGCGTCGTAGAGGTTGACGACCGCGGCGTAGTCGTTCTGGTCGGACATTTTTGCGGGATCGAGCGTGCGGAAAATCTGTCCCGTGCTCACAGTAATCATGTTATCCGCCATGGATGGCGTCGCGCCCAGTAAAACTGCCGTTAACGCAGTCGCCGCGATAAAGCTCTTCCTGCTCATTGCATGTTCTCCTTGTTCATTTTCCAGTTCCCCGTTTCAGCCCGAAATCCATGGTCCCGGGTCCGCCGAACTTTATGCTTCCTTGCGCGTCTTCGTAGGATCAGGCCAGAAAGTGACGCCCGCGCGCGCCAGCCCCCCTCCGATCGCCATCGGCGTGCCGTCCGCCCGCCAGCAGGCGGCGCCCTCCATGTGGTCGCCACCGAAACCGATCGCCGCCATCCCGCCGCCAACATGAGCAGCGCCCCGCACTGTGTGTCCGAGTTTTGCAAGCGCCTCGTGAACATCAGGCGGAAATCCGAATTCGACTTCCGCTTCCTGGCCCTGGGTGAAAACCCGTGGCGCCTCCACGGCTTCCTGCAGGCTCATGCCATGGTCGATGATATTCATGATTGCCTGGAACACGCAGGCGGGAATGCGGTTCGCGCCCGGCAGACCAAGGGCGAAAGCCAGATCGCCCTCCTTCATGCCGATGAATGCAGATATGCCGCTGGTGATCCGCTTGCCGGGCTCCAGTGACAAAGCGTTGCCCGGATGCGGATCGAACAGATACATGTAGTTGTTCGGAATGATCCCCGTTCCGGGGAAGACCAGGCGCGCTCCGAACAGACTGTTGATCGTCTGGGTGGAGGTGACAACGTTACCTTCACCATCAGCGACAGTAACATGGGTGGTATTGTCAGACTCGTTCAGCAAGATCTGTGCTTCGTAGTCGGTAGCGTGATCCATGCTGATTTCCGCGCGACGCTGATCTGCGTAGGCCTTTGATATAAGCTTGGCGACCGGCACGTTGACAAAGGCGGGATCAGCCGTCGCCGCGCGTCTGTCGGAGGCCGCGATCTTCAGCGTTTCAAGAACCAGATGCAACGTTTCGGGTGTTCCAAAGCCGCTGCCGACGATATCATAGCGCTCCATCAGGTTCAGCATCTGGATGACATGAACGCCGCCGGAACAGGGTGGCGGCGGGCCAATCAGATCATAGCCGCGATAGCTTCCGTGAACCGGCGCGCGCCATTCCGTCTTGTATCCGGCGAGATCGTCTGCGGAGATGAAACCACCCGTCTCTTGCATGTAGTTTGCAATTTGCTGACCGAGATCTCCTTCATACAGCAGTGCGGGTCCTTCATCGGCGATCCGTTGCAGGTTTCTGGCATAGTCGCTCTGCACCAGTTTTTCGCCCGCGGAAAGCGGCCTCCCGTCAGGAAGGAAAATGGCCGCGATGGCGGGGTCGCGCGCCATGTCCGTAACATGTTCCTCAATGCAGCTCGCAAGATAGGGCGTGACGACAAATCCGTGCTCTGCGAGCCGAATTGCGGGTTCGATCACGTCCCTCAGGCTCATTGTTCCGAACTCGTCGAGCATCTCGCACCAGGCGCGCAAATTGCCGGGTACGGCGACTGAACGGATACCGACCCGGTTTTCACGGTTCTCCGTCTCCATGTAGTCCGGCCAATTGTCAGATATCGGCGTATAGGTGTCCGGTGCGCACTGCAAAGGCGCCGTACACAGGCCGTCAATGACCGCTTCGCGACCGTCCACTGTGCGGACAACCGAGCATCCGCCTCCGAAAATGCCCACCATCATGGGTTCGACGACGGTCAATGCGAACAGGGCCGCGACAGTCGCATCGGCGGCGTTGCCTCCCCGCGCCATGATCTCGACAGCGGCGGCGGAAGCAAGAGGATGGTTGGTGACCGCCACACCCCGGGAGCCGGAAACCGGAGTCTTTTCACAGGTGACTTCAAGTGCGCGGGAGATTTGCGTAGAAACGTGTTGGCTCGACATATTGGACGCTTTCACTCATTGGTTCATATATTGAACCATCTGTATTGAAATCAATCATAGCGACCAGTCCCTGAATATTGTCAAGTCTCCTAAGGTCATTTTCGACGATAGCTGTTGACAAATTTCGATTTTGTACAATGATCACATCTCAAATTAAACCTAATGGTTCACACAATGAACCATATAACAGAGAGGATCCTGAACATGAAAAATATTTTGATGGCCTTGGCGGCGCTTGCGGCAATGGCGGCGCCCGCGGTTGCAGAAACGAATCTGACCTACGGCAGCACGCTTCCGGCGCCGCATGTGGTACATCGCGCCGGGCTTGCCCCGTTTTTCGAGCGCATTGAAGCCGGCACAGACGGAGAACTGGTGTTCGAACTCATACCAGGCGGCGCCATGGGCAGCGTCAAGGAAACAATTCAGATGCTCAGCGACAACGTTACAGACGCCGGTCTGCTGCTCGATATATACGCGCGTCAGGAATTGCCGATCACATCCATGTTCTCGGACATGATCACTCTGCCGGACGACTTCATCGTCTTTGCAGCCGCCGCAAACGAAATGCAGTTGGTGGCTTGCGCCGAATGCCAGGAAGAACGGGCGGAAACAGGCGTGACCGCCCTCGCATATTATGGTCCGGACCCGTACCGCCTGATGTGTCGCGGTGCCACGGACTCCTATGCCGCCCTGTCGAACAAGAAAACGCGCGCGACTGGAAGGCTTGGCGTGCTGATGCAGGAGTTCGGCGCCACCACGGTGACCATTCCGAGCTCCGAAGTGTATGAATCGCTGCAGCGCGGCCAGGCGGATTGCACCGTCGCATCCACGGCCTGGCTTGACAGCTACAGCCTGAGCGACGTCGTCGAAACGGTGATTGACCTGCCGATGGGCAGCTATTTTAACGCCGGACTGCTGCTGATGAACGCCAAAGTCTGGAACGGTCTTCCGGATGGCTTGAAGATGGCGATCAAGGACAATCTTGCAGAACTGGTGGTCGATACGCTGTTTGCCTATCGTGACGAAGGCGAAGCAGCCATGGAGAAGGCACGCGAAGCAGGCGTGAAGATCGTTGCGCCGGATCCGGCCTTCGTCGAGGCGATAGCCGCATTCCGCAAGGGTGAAATCGAATTCACGATAGAGGCGGCCGAAAAGGCCGGCGTGCCGGGCGCGCCGGACCGCATCAAAACCTATATGGCGCTTGTCGAGAAGTGGCGCGGAATCATGGAAGAGGTCGGCGATGACCGTCAGGCCTTCGTCGACGCCCTGAACCGCGAAGTCTTTTCCAAGGCGCCGCTTTGAGTTCAGACAAGGCTCCCTGAAGCGGCTTCCCGAGGACAGTTCATGCAAAGCGTACGAATTTGGCTGGAACGGATCAACGGCGTCATCGTGTCGTTGGCCGTTCTGGCGGCCGCGATGATGATGGCGCAGGTCACGCTCGATGTCCTGTGTAAGTACCTGTTCAACTTTCCGATACCGCTGACCCTCGAAGCGGTTTCTAGCCTCTATATGGTTTCGCTGATATTCCTGCCGCTCGGGCTGGTGACACGAGATCGGGGCCACATCGGCGTTGATCTTTTTACCAGAAACCTGCCGCGCCGCACGCGCGCCGGTCTCGACTCGTTCGCAAGCTTGCTTGGGGCCGCCTATTCGGCGCTGCTCCTTTACTTCACGACCAACGAAGCCTTGCATCAGACGCGTATCGGGGAAACCTGGGAGACTGCGTTCGGCTATGTCGAAATCTGGCCAGCGCGATGGCTCGTGCCGCTGGGTTGCATTCTCATGCTGGCGTGGTTCGTCATCCTTATGGTCGACGACGCCGTTTCCGCCGTGGGACGAAATGCAAAAATTCAGGCGTCCAATCCTTGTAAGTGAACGGTTGCGACCATGATCACATCTCTCAGCATTCTGACGCTTTTGCTGCTCCTGGCCATACGGGTGCCGATAGGCATCGCGCTGGCGCTCGTCTCGATCGGCGGCATGATCGCGTTGCGCGGAACCCGCGCGGCCTTTGGCGTTCTCGGATCCCTGCCTTTTGATTTTGCGGCGTCATGGTCACTGTCCGCAGTGCCCATGTTCCTGCTCATGGGCGCGTTGGCGTCGCATACGGGCCTCACGCGCTCGCTCTATCAGGCTGCGCGAATCTGGTTCAATCCGCTGCCCGGCGGGCTGGCCGTCGCATCGAATTTCGCATCGGCCGGCTTCGCCGCCGCCTCCGGGTCCAGCCTGGCGACGGCCGCAGCCATGGGACGGCTGGCGATCCCGGAAATGCTGTCCTTCGGATACAATAAGGGCCTTGCCACCGGCACCATCGCCGCCGCCGGCACGCTGGGCGCTTTCATCCCGCCGTCCATCGCGTTCGTTCTGTACGGCTGGTACACCCAGCAACCGGTGGGCACATTGCTCGTCGCCGGCATCATTCCCGGCTTGCTGACGGCGGCCGGTTATTCCTTCATGATCATCCTGCGCTGCTCGATCAATCCCGAAATCGCCCCGAAAGCCAAAATCGACGCAACGATGCGGGAAAAACTTCTGACCCTGCGCGGCATATGGCCGATGCCTCTCCTTATCCTCTGCGTCATCGGCGGCATTTTCTCGGGAATGACGACGGCAACGGAAGCCGGCGCCTTCGGCGCAAGCTTCGCCCTGCTGATTGCGCTTTTCATGGGGAGGCTGACAAAAAAGGCGGTTCTCGACAGCTTCATGGAGGCTTTGCGCACCACGGCCTCGATTTTCTTCATCGCCATCGGCGCCATCCTGTTCACGCGATTTCTCGCAATGGCGGGCTTGCCACGCGTGATGGGGGACATCGTCACTTCATGGGATCTTGGCGTCATCGGCGTCATTCTGCTGATGGTGGCCGTTTATCTCATCCTCGGAATGTTCCTCGATCCGCTCGGCATCATCCTGCTGACTCTTCCTGTCTTTCTCCCGATGTTCCAGGAACTCGGGCTGAACTTGATCTGGATCGGGGTGCTTGTGGTCAAGATGATCGAGGTCGGACTATTGACGCCCCCCGTCGGGATGAACGCCTTCGTCGTGAAAAACATTGTCGGCGATCAGGTGGAGCTAAACGAGATATTCGCCGGATTGTCGTGGTTTCTGCTGTGCGAGGTCGTGATCGTTGCGCTGTTGATCGCGTTTCCATGGTTATCGCTGTGGCTGCCTGGCATGATGTAACAAAGAGCCGTGTAATTCGCCGAAGACAGACGTCTCTTACGCACGGACGCAGTGTGCATCTCACTGGAACCGATTTGCGCATTTGTTTGGCCCGCGCTATTGCCGGATATATTTCGACCAATAGGCGCACAACACTGCAAGAGAGTTACAGGTGATCAAGAACAACAAGCAACGAACGCCGGTCTACAAGGCGGTTTCCGCCTCGCTCAAGGTTTTGGAAGTACTGGAAGCGCTCAATGATATCGGGCCCGCAGGGTTGACAGCATTGTACAAGCGCGCCGAGCTTCCGAAAGCTACCACGCTTCGGATGCTGGAGACTCTCTGCTCGGCTGGCTTCGCCACATACGATCCGCTTGAAAAGACCTATGCGGTCGGCCTGCATGCACTGGCCCTGAGCCGCGGCTACAACCCTGCCGATGAAATAATCGCCATAGCGAAACCGGTGGTCACCGAGTTACGTATGGATCTGGGTTGGCCCTCGGATATCGTCATCTGCCAGAATGACCGTCTTGTGATTGCCGATACGAACACCCAGGAGGCCCAGTTCTCAATTGTCCGCAATCGTGGATCGGGTTCGCAGCTTCCCTTCACCATTTCTGCAACAGGTCGCGCCTGGCTTGCATTCTGTCCGGACGAGACACGCGAACGCATCCTCAAGTTCGAGAATCCGCATCCGCAGGAATCTCGGGATCTGCTCGCCAATCCTGCACGGATGCGCGCCATCATCGATGAAACCCGCCGTAGGGGTTATGGGGTGCAGTCCGGAGAGTTCTTCGACACTGAAGCGGGCGCCGGCGTGCCGGTTATCGTCAATGGGGTCTTGCGCTGCTGCATCAATATCGTCACCGCCCGCAACGCCGTATCGGTCGAGCAGATCGAGAGGCAATATGTTCCGAAAATCCTGAAAGCGGCCGAGACGATCGCGACGGCCGCCGGCAAGTAAAGCCCTAATATTTCTCAGGAACGTATAGTTCCCCCGGCAAGACCTGTCGTTCATAGTCCGGATTGAACACGCGTTCGGGTAACGCCACTTCCTCGTGCTGCACCTCTGTATAGGGAATCTGGTTCAGGAAATGGTCGATGCAGTTCAGCCGCGCGCGCTTCTTGTCGTTGCCTTGCACGATGTACCAGGGCGCTTCGGGTATGTTGGTGCGCGCGAACATTTCTTCCTTGGCCTTGGTATAGGCTTCCCAGCGCACCCGTGACTGAAGGTCCATCGGGCTCAGCTTCCACTGTTTCAGCGGATCGTGAATGCGCAGCAGGAATCGCATCTGCTGTTCCTCGTCGGTGATCGAGAACCAGTATTTGATCAGCGTGACGCCTGAGGAGACGACCATCCGCTCGAACTGCGGCACATCGGACAGGAACTGTTCCACCTGTTCGTCGGTGGCGAAGCCCATCACCCGCTCGACGCCGGCGCGATTGTACCAGGACCGGTCGAACAGCACGATTTCACCGGCCGCCGGCAAATGCGGCACGTAGCGCTGGAAATACCATTGTGACTTTTCCCGGGCTGTCGGCGCCGGCAGCGCGATAACGCGGCAGATGCGCGGGTTCAGTCGCTGGGTGATGCGCTTGATGACGCCGCCCTTGCCGGCGGAGTCGCGCCCCTCGAAGACGACGACGATCTTGGCGCCGGAATAGGAGACCCAGTCCTGCAGCTTGATAAGTTCGGCCTGCAGCGAAAGCAGGCTGCGGAAATAGACCTGCCGGTCGATCATCTGCGGGTGATGGCGCCGGTAGATCCTGCGGATCTCCATCGACAGCGCGGGTTCGGACAATTCCAGCTCGTAGTCCTCGTCCAGCGTATCCGCGAGTTCGGCTTCCAGCCAGTCCATCGAATGTTCGTCCGTATCCTTGTCCGCCACGCCGGATCTCCTTTCCTTCAGCGCCCCGGTGCGCCGTTTGTCCCTGTCTTCAGAACGACTGTTCCTAAGTCCAGAACGTTCGCGTCACATATCGCACTCAATCGGAATAAACGCCAGATTTCGGGGCTTTTGTGATTTACAAATTTATAGTTCCTGTATGAGACTGCTGGCACGATGATGAATACCCGCAATCCCGCCAGTCCGGTCGCCGGCGCACACTTTGCGCCCCGGTCAGCCGCCACGATAATGCCAAAATCAGGTGACGCTTTTGTATCAGCCTCTTCATGACGCCACAGCGGCGCCGCGCGTCGGCGTTCGTTTGTTCGAATATCCCTCCTTGACTATATTTTATCATTTGGTAAAAATTTTTACCGAAGGAAAAGAGAGCACATGATGACGCCGGAAGCTGCACTGGCTCTGGACACTGTCACCGATGACCAACTGGCTGAATTGATGGCCAGCGCCACAGCCGTGCGCAGAGCGCATTGGGGCGACGTGATCACCTATTCGCGCAAGGTCTTCGTGCCGCTCACCAACATGTGTCGCGACACCTGCGGCTATTGCACCTTCGTCAAGCATCCGGATTCGCCGCTGGCCAACATCATGACGCCGGACGAGGTTTTGAAAGCCGCGCGCCGCGGTGAGGAAAAGGGCTGCAAGGAGCTTTTGTTCAGCCTCGGAGAAAAGCCGGAACGCCGCTACGAAAAGGCCAAAAAAGGCCTGCAGGCGCTCGGATACGAGACTATGTCGGACTATCTTGGGGCCATGTGCCGGCTGGTGATCGAGGAGACGGACCTGCTGCCGCACGTCAACGCCGGCACCCTGACGGAAGACGAGATCCGCCTGCTGCGCCCGGTCAGCGCCTCCATGGGCATGATGCTGGAAACCGTCAGCCGCCGGCTGACGCGCAAGGGCGAGGCGCATTACGCCTGTCCTGACAAGACGCCGCTGCAGCGGTTGCGCACGATCGAGCGCGCCGGCGCGCTGGGCGTGCCCTTCACAACCGGGCTCCTTATCGGCATCGGGGAGACCTGGGCCGAACGGGTGGAGAGCCTGGCCGCGATCGAGGCGGCGCACCGCCGTCACGGTCATATCCAGGAAGTGATCGTCCAGAATTTCCAGCGCAAGCCGGATATCGCCATGGCGGACCACCCCGAGCCGCCGCTCGAGGACATGCTGAAGACGCTGGCCGTCGCCCGGCTGATGCTGTCGCCGGACATCAGCCTGCAGGCGCCGCCCAATCTCAGTGAGCGCCACATTGAATATCTCGCCGCCGGCATCAATGACTGGGGCGGGATTTCGCCGGTCACCATTGATTTCATCAATCCGCAGCATGAGTGGCCGGAGATCGTCCAGCTTGCCCGATCCACCGCGCAAGCCGGATGCAGGCTGCAGGAACGGCTGACGGTCTATCCCGCCTATCTGGCGCAGGCCGGCCACTATCTCGATCCGCATATTGCGCGACGCGCCAACAGCATGGCCAGGCCGGACGGTCTAGCCCGTCGCCAGGTCGAAGATCTTCTCCCAGGAGCCGCCGAATGAACCATTTCGACCCGAACCCGCCGCGCCCATCGTCGCTTGCCGACCTCGTCGAGGTGACCGGATTGGGCAAGAATGTCCGCCGCATCCTGGAGGGCGTTCTCGAAGGCCGGGAGGCGAGCGAGACAGACGGCGTCGCGCTGTTTGCGGCGACCGGACGCGATATCGCCGCGATCGTTGCGGTCGCCGACCATCTGCGCGAGCGGGTCAATGGCGACCGGGTCAGCTTCGTCGTCAACCGCAACATCAATTTCACCAATGTCTGCTACATGGGGTGCCGTTTCTGCGGCTTCGCCAAGCGCAGCGAGGAGGAGGGCGCGGAATGGCTCACCCTCGACCAGATCGTCGGCCGCGCTTCCGAAGCCTGGTCGCGGGGCGCGACGGAGGTCTGCATCCAGGGCGGTTTGCATCCGAAGTTGGAAGGGACCTACTACCGCGACATCGTGCTCGCGCTGAAGGCCGAATTGCCGGACATGCATATCCACGCCTTCTCGCCCTTCGAGATCTGGTACGGCGCGTCCAAGCGGCGCATGTCCTATGAGGATTATATCGCGGATCTCATGGAATGCGGGCTCGGCACTATTCCCGGAACTGCGGCGGAAATCCTTGATACGGACATCCGCAAGCAGCTGACGAAGAATAAACTCAGCGCGGAGCGGTGGATCGAGATCATCCGCGCCGCCCATTCCGTCGGAATGAAGACCACGGCGACGATCATGTACGGCCACATCGACGGGCCCGAGACCTGGGCGGCGCATATCTGCCTGCTGCGCGACATCCAGAAGGACACTGGCGGCTTTACCGAACTCGTGCCGCTGAGTTTCGTACATACCGAATCGCCGCTTTTCACGCAGTCGCCCGACACGGTGCGCCCCGGCCCTACGGTCGACGAGGTGACGAAGATGCACGCGGTCTCGCGCATTCTTCTGCACGGCTGGATCGACAACATCCAGGTGTCGTGGACGAAGCTCGGTCCAAAAGAAGCCCATCGCATGCTTGCCTGCGGCGTCAACGATCTTGGCGGCACGTTGATGAACGAAAGCATTTCGCGTGCAGCCGGCGCAAAGAACGGGCAGGAGGTGACCGCGCACGAGATGGTGCAGATCATCCGCTCGGCCGGCCGCGTTCCGGTTCAGCGCAACACCCCTTATGACGTTCTGGACGTGTTCGACGATCACGACCCGGTCGTCATCGCGCCGCTTGTTGATCGCGCCGGCGCCAGCCCCGTCGATTTCCTGTCGATGTTTCCCGATGCGAGGCAGGCCTGATGGCGGATAAGCGCTGCAAGGTGGTGTTGCTTGCCGGCGGCGTCGGCGGCGCCAAGATGGCGGAGGGGCTGGACGGCCTCGACGATATCGATCTGGCGATCATCGGCAATGTCGCCGACGACGCGGAGTTCCACGGTCTGTGGGTCTCGCCCGACATCGACACCGTCACCTATACGCTCGCCGACCGGATCGACCGCAAACAGGGCTGGGGCGTTGCCGACGAGAGCCATCGCGCGCTGTCCGTGCTGGCCGAACTCGGCAAGGATGCCTGGATGACGCTGGGCGACCGGGATTTCGGTCTGCATATCTATCGCACGGAACGCATCCGCAAGGGCGACAGGCGCAGCGAAATCGCAGCCGATGTCGCGAAGGCCTTCGGCGTGAAGAGCCGGATCCTGCTGCCGACCGACGACATCGTCCAGACGCAGATCAAGACCGATGCCGGCTGGATATCTTTCCAGGAATATTTCGTGCGTGAAGCCTGCCAGCCGGAAGTGCAGGGCATCCGGTTCGAGGGCGCGGAAAAAGCACAGGCGACGCCGGAATCGCTGGCCGCCATCGGCGAAGCCGACCTGATCGTGATCGCGCCGAGCAACCCGCTGGTCAGCATCGAGCCGATCCTCTCGGTCAGTGGAATAAAGGAGGCCTTGCAGGCGGCGGCCGCTCCGAAGATTGCGGTCTCGCCGATCATCGCCGGCAAGGTCGTCAAGGGGCCGGCGGACAGGATGATGGCGTCGCTCGGTCTTGAAGCCACCGCCCTCGGGGTCGCACGGCGTTACGCCGGTCTCGCAGACGCAATCGTTGTCGACCGTCAGGATGCGGCGCTTGAGGCGTCGGTCGAGGCGCTGGACCTTCGCTGCATTCTCGACGACATCCTGATGAAAAGTCGGGAAGACAAATTGCGGCTCGCCCGTTTCGTGGTCGATTGCGCCGCCCTTCCCGCTTCGCGGAGGGCCTGCGCATGAGCCGTGACATGCTCTTCGTCATCCCCATGAAAGATCCGGAACGCGCCAAGTCGCGTTTGCAGCCGATCCTGTCGCAGCCGGTTCGCAAGAAGCTGGCGCTGGCGTTGTTTCGCCAGACCATTGATTTCATCCGCTCAAGCCACGGCGACGCGGATATTCTGGTGGTCACCGGATCCCGCGAGATCGCTGGCCTTGCCGCCGTCCTTGAGGTGGAGGTGCTGGCCGAGATGGACGTGACCCATCTGTCGGAGGCCGTCGAACAGGCGGCGCGCCATGCAGAAGATCAGGGCTATCGCTCGATCTGCGTTCTGCCCGCCGACCTCGCCAATCCGCAAAGTTATGATCTCGAACAGCTGTTGTCGGCTGCGCGCGATACGCCGTCCGTCATCCTGTGCCCGGCGCATGACGGCGGCACCAATGCGCTGGTCGCAACGCCGCCGCGCGCGATTCCGTTCCGCTACGGGTACCAGTCCTGCACATCGCACGAGCAGGAAGCCGTCCGCGCCGGCGTGTCCTGCACAGTGCTGCGGCTTGAAAGCCTGGCGCACGACATCGATGTCGCCAATGACCTCTATCTGCATCTGGCGCCCTCCATCAATCAGCTTCTGGACGCCGAGTTGCCATGATGTCGCCGGTCGAAATCCATGTGGTTCCGGGATTGCCGGAAATCCGGCCCGGCGATGATCTGGGCGCGATGATCGGCGACTGCCTGGAAGAAGCCGGTCTCGGGCTGCGTGACGGAGACGTGGTGACGTCGGCGCACAAGGTGGTTTCCAAGGCGGAAGGCCAGATCGTGCGGCTCGCCGATGTGGAGCCGTCGGCCGAAGCGCTCGCCTATGCCGAAAAGCTCGCCAAGGACGCCCGCAAGGTCGAGGTCGTGCTGCGCGAATCCGTGCGGGTGGTCAAGGCATTCAGGCATCCCGGCCAGAACGAGGGCACGATGATCTGCGAGCACCGGCTGGGTCTGATTTCGGCCAACGCCGCGGTCGATGAATCAAATACCGGCGAAGACGGAACCGTGATCCTGCTGCCGCGTGATCCGGACGCCAGCGCTGAGCGTATAAAACAGGCGCTGGAGCAACGCTTCGGCGTGTCAATCGGCGTCATGCTGACCGATACGTTCGGGCGCCCCTGGCGTCTCGGCCAGGTCAACATCGCGATCGGTCTCGCCGGGGTTCCTTCCGTGAAGAGCGAAAAGGGAAAGACGGACGCCTATGGCCGCCGCCTGATGGTCACCGAGCCGGCCTTCGCGGACGAAATAGCGGCTGCCTCAGGCCTCGTCGTTCGCAAGGCCGGAAACACGCCCGTGATCCTTTTCAGGGGTCTCGAATGGGAAAAAACACAAAGCCGGGCCGCCGAGATGCTGCGCCCTGCAGGAGAGGATATGTTCAGATGACAATTGCAATTATCGGCGGCACCGGCCCTCAGGGCCAGGGGCTTGCGCTTCGCTTCGCAAGGGCAGGGGTCGAGGTGGTGCTCGGTTCCAGAGACGGCGCGCGGGCGCAGTCGATCGCCGAAGAACTCGCCGCCAAACTGCCGGCCGGATCGGCCGCGATCACCGGCGCGGACAATGAAGGCGCGGCGCAGGCGGCGGACGAGTTCGTCATCCTGGCTGTGCCCTTCGCAGCACACAATGCGACGCTGGGCGCGCTCAAGCCGTACCTGGCGGGCAAGATCCTGGTCGACATCGTCGTGCCGCTGTCCCCCGACGACCCGAAGATCGTCGAGATGCCCCCCGAAGGGTCGGCGACGGAGGCGGCCCAGGCTCTGCTTGGCCCGGATATTGCGGTGATCGGCGCGCTGCACAACGTGTCGGCGACAACCCTCAACAATCTCGACTGGACCATCAACTGCGACATTCTCGTCTGCGGCAATAGCCTGGACGCACGCAAGAAAGTCATGGAACTGGTCGGCAAGCTGAGTGTGACGACCTACAACGCCGGCGGCGCCTCCGCCGCGCGATCCATTGAGGCGATCACGCCGATACTTATCCGGATAAATATCTCGAAAGCGGTGCCTTTTACCCATGCCGGGATAAAGATCTGGGCGCCGGATCACTGACGCAACCACCCTCAAGGAGGAATACGAAATGCAGTTTGGAATTTGTTTCAAGGGCTTCATGAAGCCGGAAAGACAGCGCGCCATCGTCCGCCAGGCGGAAAATGGCGGCTTTGAATATTGCTGGTTCTACGACAGCCATATTCTGTGGCGCGAAAGCTTCGTGGCGATGGCCATGTGCATGGAGCACACCACGACCATGCGTTTTGGGCCATGCGTCACCAACCCAAATACGCGCGACTGGTCCAACGCCGCCAGCCTGTTCGGTTCGCTGGCCATGCAGTCGAACGGCCGGTTCGACATCGGTCTCGGCCGTGGCGACAGCGCCGTGCGCGTCATGGGCAAGAAGCCGGCGCCGCTGTCGCGGCTGGAGGAATTCACCCATGTCGTCAAGGCGCTGGTGCGCGGCGACGAAGCCCAGTACGGCGAATGTCCCGAGCCGGTGAAGTTCCCCTGGGCCTGGGGTTACGAACTGCCGGTCTGGGTAGCGGCTTACGGGCCGAAGGCGCTGAACTCCGCAGGACGGGTCGGCGACGGCCTGATACTGCAGATCGCTGATCCGGGCATCTGCAAATGGCTCGGCGACCAGGCGATCACCGCCGGCAAGGAAGCCGGACGCGACATGTCGAAATACGGAATCATGGCTGCGGCTCCGGCCTATACGGGACCGATCGAGAAAGGCCGCGAAGCCACCAAGTGGTTCCCCGCCATGGTCGGCAACCACGTCGCCGATATCGTCGAGAAATATGGCGCAGACACGGACCTCGTCCCGGCCAGCCTGACGTCCTATATCGAGAATCGCCGCGGTTACGACTATTCCAAGCATGGCCAGAGCGACAATCCGTATCTCGACTTCATCACCGACGAAATTGTCGACAGCTTCGCCGTGCTCGGCGAGCCGGAAGATCACATCGCCAAGCTGAAGGAACTGGAAGCCGCCGGCATTACCCAGTTCAACATCTATCTCGACAATGGCGACGAAGAACGAATCATCGCCGATTACGCCGAGAAGATCATCCCGGCGTTCCGGTAGGACAAGCGCAGGGGCAGGCGAATGCGCCTGCTCCCGCTATCAGCGCTTCGGCGCAACGAGCGAGAAGGCGGCGCCTTCCGGATCCATGCAGTTGACGATCCAGGCGCCGCCCGGAACCTCCATCGGTCCGTTCAGGATCGCGCCGCCGCCTGAAGTCACGCGGTCAGCCGCCGTGTCCAGCGTGTCGACACAGAAATAATAGCCCCATGCCGGCTTGGGCATTTCCGGCGTCTTCGTCATCATGCCGCCAATGTCTTTTCCGTCATGGGCAAAGAGCTGGTAGATGCCCAGCTCGCCCATATCCATAGCCTCGCCTTTCGTCCAGCCGAACATTGTCGCATAGAAGTCGAACGCCTCCGGGCCGTCGCCGGCGTAGAGCTCGGTCCATCCGACCGTGCCCTGCTCCGCTTCCTTTGGCATATCGGGAAGCGGCCCTTCCGGCAGGTTCGGTTTGAAGAGGTAGATCACGGCGCCGTGCGGGTCGGCGACCATGGCGAAGCGGCCGATTTCGGGAATATCCGTTCCCGGCATATGGACGGTTCCGCCATTTTCAGCGAAGAGCGCCGCCTTGGCGTCGACATCGTCGACGGCGACATAGCCGAACCAGGCCGGGCGGGCGCCGCCGTCCCGCATATCCTGTGTCAATCCAAGCATGCCGGCGGTCGGCATTTCGTAGCCGGGTATGGAGAATGTCGTATAGTCGCCGCCGGTCGGCGTCTGACCCATCGGCTGCGCCTGCCAGCCGATGACGTCCGTGTAGAAACGCGACGCCGCCTCCGTATTCTCAGTCATCAATTCGTACCAGACGAATGATCCCTCCATGAAACTCTCCTTCGCTCCTGTCCGCACTCTGTCGCGGCTCCGCTAAAAGGTTGATATCAACATAAAAAATCCATGTCAAACGGAAAGAGAGGCGCTGTATATCCATGGTTTCGAAAGATGTTGCCTTGAAATCAACCCGATTTCCTGCTGCTGTTGAAATATTGTTACAGGACGTATGGAGGATTTTATGAGCGGGCAGCCATTTGTTTCCCGAAGCCGGGTTCTGCGTTTCTTCCGCAACCGGCGATCGCCGATCCGGACGCTGGCGGCCGCCCTCCTGGTCCTGACGCCCGTTGGCCTGACAAGCGCCTATGGCGCCGATGAGCGGCGGATCGAGACCTTCGAAAACCAGGATTTCTTCGGCCATGACCTGCGCACCGAACGCGACGTCACGCTGGAAGAATGCAAGTCCGTCTGTCTGGCGGACGGACGCTGCAAGGCCTTCACCTACAACACCAACGCAGGATGGTGTTTTCTGAAGTCCGATTTCAGTCAGGCGCAGCCCTTCCTGGGCGCCGTTTCCGGACGTGTGGTGACTGTGGCCGCGGAACCCGATATCGGGCCGGCTGCTGTCCTTTCCTTCCTGCCCGAGGGTTATGTTCTGGAGGCGACCCGCTTTCGCACCACGCTGCCGCGCAGCGACGCCGGTTTTGCGCGGCTTGTCGCCGCCGCACAGCGTCAGATGCAGGCCCGCGACTATCAGCCCGCCATCGCAAACCTGAAAGCGGCGCTGTCGCATCAGCCGGACTCCATTCCGAGCTGGCTCGATCTTGCGCGAGCCGCTGCGGACAAGTTGAATCTCGATGGCTCCAACGACTGGCAGCTCAAGCAGACGGCGACAGCGGCTGCGCTGAACGCCTATCAGTTGACGCGCACGGCGACAGAGCGGGCGCAGGCGCTTGATCTTTTGGCCAAGGCGCTGGAAACACGCGAACAGTATCGCGCGGCCCTCGAATCCTACAAGGAGAGCCTGGCGCTTGTCGATTCGCAGCAGGTGCTTGCCGATTTTCAGGAACTGAAAGCCCGCAAGGGTTTCCGCGTTGTCGAACACGTCGTCGAGGCCGACGGGCGAACCGGCCGGATCTGCGTGCGGCTCTCCGATCCTCTCGTCAAATCCGGTGTCGATTACGCCTCCTTCGTCACCGTGGATGATCAGCCAGCCACAGCGATCAACGCAAGCGGCAATGAAGTCTGCGTCGAAGGTCTGGAGCACGGCCGCGAATACCACCTCACACTGCGGCCGGGCCTGCCCGCCGCCGTCGGCGAGGTGCTGGAGCGCCCGATCGTCATCAACGCCTATGTTCGCGACCGCGCGCCGTCGGTGCGCTTTACAGGCGACAGCTTCGTGCTGCCGAATTCGACCCGTCACGGCATTCCTGTCGTCAGCGTCAATACCTCCCAAGTGGAGATCCGGCTTTACAGGATCGGCGATCGTTCCCTGGCGTCGCTTTTGTCCGGATCGCAGTTCCTGCGGCAGCTCGACGCCTATGACGCTTCCGGAATACGCGATGATCTTGGTGAAGAGGTCTGGGAAGGGACGCTTGACGTCAGCCCGGCGCTGAACGCGGAGGTCATCACCGGCTTTCCGGTCGACGAGGCCTTGCCGGAGCGGCGCCCTGGCGTCTACGTCATGACGGCCACGGCGAAGGGTGCGCAACTGGATAACTGGTCGGACCGGGCGACGCAATGGTTCGTGGTCTCGGATATTGGGCTGTCGACCTATACGGGCGCGGATGGAATGTCGGTCTTCGCGCGGTCGTTTGCGACCGCCGAACCATCGGCGGGCGTCACCCTGAAATTGCTTGCCCGCAACAACGAGGTATTGGGCGAAGCGGTCACCGACGATCAGGGAAGGGCGCACTTCCCGTCCGGTTACGTGCGCGGACAGGCGGGGCTGGCGCCTGCCGTCCTGACCGCGGCGGACGGAAACGACGATTTTGTCTTTCTCGATTTGACGCGCGCCGGTTTCGACCTTTCGGACCGCGGCGTCACCGGCCGTCCGTCGCCCGGGCCGATCGATCTCTATGCATGGACGGAACGCGGCATCTACCGCGCCGGGGAGACTGTCCACCTGGCGGCGCTCGCCCGTGACGACGCGGCCGCCGCGATCGGCGACATGCCGCTGACATTCATCGTGACGCGTCCGGACGGCAAGGAGTCGCAACGTTTCGTTGAGACCGGCGGCGCGGCGGGCGGATACGAACTGGATCTCGACCTGCCTCAAAACGCAATGCACGGCGCCTGGACGGTGGGTATCCATTCCGACCCCGATGGACCTGCGCTTTCTGAAAAGATGTTCCTGGTCGAGGATTTCCGACCCGACAGGATCGAATTTGATCTCGACGCGCCGACAGCGCCGCTTGCGCCGGGCGACCTGGCGGAAGTCGGCGTCGACGGCCGTTATCTCTATGGCGCGCCTGCTTCCGGTCTGGCGCTCGAGGCTGATTTGAAGGTCAAGTCGGTTCGCGAACGCGCTGATGCGCCGGGTTTCCTCTTCGGCCTCGCTGAAGAAGACGACATATCCGCGCAGATTCCGGTCAATCAGCCGGCGCCGCTCGATGCGCAGGGGCAGGGAACGGTCGACATTGCGTTGTCCGGCCTCCCGGCGTCGACGCGGCTGCTCGTCGCAGACCTGACCGTCAGGATGCGCGAAGGCGGCGGCCGGGCGGTCGAGCGCAACGCCTCGATGCCGGTTTCGCCGGCCGGAGTCATGATCGGCGTGCGTCCGCAGTTCGCGAACGGCAAGCTTGCCGAAAACACCGTCGCCGGCTTCCAGGTCGCCGCTTTCGCTCCCGATGGCGCCCGGCAGGCGCTTGGCGACGTGTCCTGGTCGCTCAAGCGGATCGAGCGACACTATCAATGGTATTCGGCGGGCGGACGATGGCGTTACGAGCCGGTCGAGTTCACGAAGGACATCGACAATGGTCGGATTGTGCTGTCAGCGGATGCGGTGTCGGAAATTTCCGTTCCGGTCGGCTGGGGCCGTTACCGGCTCGATCTGGAAACGGACGACGCAATGGGTCCGGCCACCAGCGTCGAGTTCACCGCCGGTTGGTATGTCAGCGCCGCCTCCACCGAAACGCCGGACGGGCTGGAAATCGCGCTCGACGGGGAAAGCTACGAGCCGGGCCAGACGGCGAAGCTCAATATTTCGCCGCGCTTTGCAGGCGTCGCTTTGATCACGGTCGCCAATGATCGCATGCGCGAAGTCCTGACGGCGCCGGTTCCGGCCGACGGCGCGGTGATCGATCTGCCAGTCGGCGACGACTGGGGCGCCGGCGCCTATGTTACGGTCACCCTCTTCCGCCCCGGCGACGATGTTGAAACGCGGCTGCCGTCTCGGGCGATCGGGGTGAAGTGGCTGACGATCGATCCGGGTGACCGGGTTCTCGACGTCGCCCTCGATATTCCGGACATGATTCGACCCGACCAGGTGCTCAGCGTGCCGGTAACGATTTCAGGCGCCGGCGCGGGCGAGGCCCGGTTTACGCTGGCGGCTGTCGATGTCGGCATCCTCAATCTTACGGCCTACGAGCCGCCGGATCCTGAGGCGTGGTATTTCGGCCAGCGCCGTCTCGGCATCGAGATCAGGGACCTGTTCGGCCGGCTCATCGACGGCTCCCAGGGCGTGATGGGCGCCATCCGCACAGGCGGCGACGGACCGGGCATGGTGCAACAGGGAAGTCCGCCAAAGCAGAAGCTGGTCTCGTTGTTCTCCGGCGTCGTCGAGACAGACGAAAACGGGGAGGCGACAGTCGATTTCGCCATCCCTCAATTCAACGGCTCGCTGAAGCTGATGGCGGTCGCCTGGACGGCTGCCGGCGTTGGCCAGGCGAACAGGGAACTGATCGTCCGTGACCCGGTGGTTATTACCACCAGCCTGCCGAAATTCCTTGCTCCGGAGGATGTTTCGGAATTGCGGATCGATCTCGCCAATACGGACGGCCCCGCGGGTCCTTACACGATTTCGGTTGATGTCGGCGAGGCGATCGAACTCGACGCAACGGAACTGCCTGAGACCATCGAATTGGCGCGAGGCGAAAAGACGACGCTGGTCGCCGGTCTGAAAGCAATTCGACCGGGCGTCTCCGATATCGTCCTGCATCTGAGCGGGCCTGACGGGTTGAACCTGGTGCATGAAGAGCAGCTAGGGGTGCGGCCGGGCGTGTTGCCCGTGACGACGCGCATGGAGTTGCCGCTCGCCGCCAATGGCGGTTCGGCGGTCATCGACAGCGAATTGCTCGCGGCAAGTTACCTGCAAGGCGCGACAGTGACCATCGACGTGTCCGGTTCCGGGATCGATGTGCCGGCGCTTCTCATGTCGCTGGATCGGTACCCCTATGGCTGCGCGGAGCAGACCACCAGCCGCGCCCTGCCGCTTCTCTATCTGAGTGAACTTGATGCGCCGGAATCGCTGTTGCGCGACGTAGGCGTTCGCGAGCGTGTCGAAAAGGCGATCGCCCGCGTTCTTTCCTACCAGTCTGCGGGAGGAAGTTTCGGCCTCTGGGGACCCGGTGAGGGAGACCTGTGGCTCGATTCCTATGTTTCGGATTTCCTGACGCGCGCTGTCGAAACCGGATATGACGTGCCGGATCAGGCCATGCGCCTGTCGCTCGACAATCTCCAGAACCGGCTTTCCTACACCAACGATCTGGAAGACGACGGCGACGCGATCGCCTATGCGCTTTATGTTCTCGCCCGCAACAAGCGCGCCTCGGCTGGCGACCTTCGCTACTACGCCGACACCCGAATCGGCGATTTCAGTTCGGCTATGGCCCGGGCGCAGATCGCTGCGGCGCTTTCCATCTATGGCGATGTGGAACGGTCGTCGAGGGCGTTCGATTCGGCCTGGTTCCTTGCATCCGGCGTCGAGCAGGCGAGCCGTCAGGCTTCCTGGTTTGCATCGCCGCTTCGGGACGACGCGGCAATGCTGGCGCTTGCCGGCGAAAGTCGGCCCGCCCCGGCGGAAATCGGAGACATGATCAAGCTCGTATCGGACGGTCAGAGGCGCAAGCCCGCCCAGTCCACGCAGGAGCAAGCCTGGATGCTGCTTGCGGCCCGCGCCGTTCAGGAAACCAATGCCGATCTGTCTCTGGAGGTCGATGGCGTCGCCCATGGAGGCAGTTATCGCGCGGAGATCGACGGGGAGGAGCTGGCGGTTAATCCGGTGCGGATCGAAAATACCGGGACCGAACCTGTCAACGCGATGGTGACGGCCGTCGCCGCGCCGCTTCAGCCGCCATCGGCGTCCGGCAATGGTTACAGAATAGAGCGTGGCTATTACGATCTTGAGGGTCAACCGGCCAGCATTGATCAGGTGGAGCAGAACCAGCGTTTCGTCGCCGTGATCACAGTCACCAAGGACAATCCGTTGCCGGCCCAGATCATCGTGACGGATCTGCTTCCGGCGGGACTGGAGATCGACAATCCACGGCTTGTCGACAGCGCGCAATTGAGCGGCTTCTCCTGGCTCGGAGAAACCAAGGCGGCGCATACGGAATTCCGCGACGATCGTTTCGCGGCCGCCTTTGAGACCGGATACAAAGCCGGCGAAGTATTCAGGATGGCCTATGTCGTTCGGGCTGTCTCGCCGGGCCTCTACACCCACCCGGCGGCCCATGTGGAGGACATGTATCGGCCGGATTACTCCGCCCGCACGGCGACGCGGTGGATGGAGGTCAAGGGCGCTGGCCAATGAAACCGGGCAGGCTCATACGCTGGACCGGTTTTGCAGGCGCTTGCGCGCTTGCTCTGGCGTTCCTTGCCTGGCCGGCGGCGATTTGGCTGGATAATGCCTATCCGCCGCCGCTCGCCGGTTACGATCGATTGTCGCCCGAGGTTACGGATCGCGAAGGCCGATTGCTCAGGGCCTTCGTTAATCCGGACGGACGCTGGCGGTTGCCGGTCACGCTGGCTGAAGTCGATCCCGATTTCATCGATCTTCTGATTTCCTATGAGGACCGGCGATTCTACGATCATCCCGGGATTGATCCTCTCGCCATGGGCCGCGCGCTTTGGCAGATGGCGCTGCACCGCCGGATTGTCTCGGGCGGTTCGACGATAACCATGCAGGCGGCTCGCCTGCTCGAGCCGCGGCCGGACAGGACCGTGGGCGCGAAAATCCTGCAGATGGCGCGGGCGTTGCAGCTCGAGAGACGCCTTTCCAAGGCCGAGATTCTGCAGCTCTACCTGACGCTTGCGCCCTATGGCGGCAATCTGGAAGGCGTGCGATCCGCGTCGCTTTCCTATTTCTCGAAAGAGCCGGCGGGCCTGTCGCTTGAGGAAATGGCGCTGCTTGTCGCCTTGCCGCAATCGCCTGAAACACGACGCCCGGACCGCTTTCCCGAACGTGCGCGCGACGCCAGCCTGAGAGTGATCGAGAGGGCCGCCATGACCGGCCTGATCGCCGAAGGCGAGCGCGATCGGGTGGCCGGTCTGCAATACAGGGCGCGCAAACATCCGCTGCCTTCGCTTGCGCCGCATCTCGCCCGTCGCGCATTGCTAGGCGCGCCTGACAAGGTCCGCATATCGACAAGTCTCGTACGGCCGGTGCAACAGCGGCTCCAGAGCCTTGCCGCCGGCGCGGCCAAACGCATTGGCCCGAATATCTCGGTCGCCATTGTAATGGCCGACAGCCGCGACGGATCCGTGCTGGCGGAAGTCGGCTCCGCCGATATCTTCGATGCAAGCCGCGACGGCTGGATCGACATGACGACCGCCGTGCGCTCGCCCGGATCGACCTTGAAACCCTTCATCTACGGCCTGGCGTTTCAGGAAGGTCTCGTCATGCCGGAAACGGTCATTGCCGACAGGCCGGCCGATTTCAGCGGCTATCGCCCGCAGAATTTCGACATGACCTTCCAGGGCGACGTCACGGTGCGCAGGGCGCTGCAAATGTCGCTGAACGTGCCCGCGGTGCGCTTGCTTGAAGGCGTCGGGCCGCAGCGACTTACAGCAATGATGCGCCGCGCCGGCGCCGCCTACAGTTTTAGCGGAGAGGAGGCGCCAGGCCTTTCTGTCGGTCTCGGCGGCCTCGGCATGAGCCTGAAGGACCTTGTGCAGCTCTATAGCGGGCTTGCGGTCGCGCCCGGTCGTGCTTTGCAGCCGCTGAACAATGGCATTGATCCCGAGCGGCCGGGCTCCGGAAACGGTCCCCTCATGGAGGCGCCGGCGATCTGGCATGTCACCGATATTCTGCGCGAACTGGCGCCGCCTGCCGGTTCCGCCAATGTCGATATCGCGTACAAAACCGGCACCAGTTACGGATATCGCGACGCCTGGGCGATCGGCTATGACGGTCGCTACGTGATCGGCGTCTGGGTCGGTCGGCCCGACAATGGCGCAGTTCCCGGATTGACCGGCTTCACCGCCGCCGCTCCCGTTCTCTTCGACGCCTTCGTCAGGTCAGGCGTCGATCATGCCGCCTTCACGCCGGCGCCGGCCGGCGCGGTGCGTCTGGCGCGCCAGGAATTGCCGCCGGCCATGCGGTTCTATCGTGGCGCTGGCGAAGCGGCGGCTTCGAGGGGCGCGGTGGAGACAGCTCCGCACATCGCCTATCCGCCCGCAGGCGCCCGTATCGCGCTCAGTTGGGGTCAACAGGCCTACAGTCCTCTGATCGTCAAGTTGCAGGGCGGACGCCCGCCGTTCCGCTGGCTCGCCAATGGCCGCCCGCTTGACGAGCCGGGTCGGCGGCGAGATCTCACCTGGATGCCTGACGGACCGGGCAGCGCGAACATCCTGGTTATCGACGCAGCAGGACGCGCGGCGCAGGTCGATGTCTTCGTGGAGTGATTTAGCGGCGGACCGGCGCGCAGAACAAAGCATGAATTCGCAGCTGCATTTTTGCGCTGAATGTGCTATACTAACGACGTTGCGCAAGCCTTGAAGTTCGAGCGGTTCACGACAATCAAACGCAAAAATCGCGGATTCCCGAAACAAAGCCAAATGCAATTTTTATGGAGATCGGCGATTCCCGAAACAAAGCCAGATTGAGTTTTGCCTGTGATTTGCCGGAATCCCGAAACAAAGCCAGATTGAATTTTTACCGCGGTTTGTCGAAATCCCGAAACAAAGCCAGAATTTTCCTTCGAGGCGCTATCGCACCCGAGAAATCTTATAACTATAAGATATTATTGCTATTTTTATGAAATTAGCAGGCGATCGCTAATTGAACACCGCGTTGTAGACGTCCTCATCCATGTGGCCGTCCGGCGTCATGCCGTTGCGGGCCTGATACATGCGGATGACTTCGCGCATCGGCAGGTTCACGCGGCCGTCGGTCCGCGGCACCGGATAGCCCATCTTCTTCAGTTCGTGCTGAAGGGCGACGCGCTCTTCCTTGTTGAGCGGCCGCTCGACGTTCCAGGTTCCGCTGAAGGAAGGCGTCCGGTCGGCGATCCGGTCGGCGAGATGCGCCACCGCCAGCGCATAGGCGTCGGAGAAATTGTACTCCTTGATGACGAAGAAGTTGTCGGTCACCAGAAAGGCGAGGCCTTCGACGCCGCTCGGAAAGAACAGCGTCGCGTCGCCCTTCGACGGCAGCGGCTTGCCGTCCGTGCGCACGACGCCGCGTCGCGTCCAGCCCGCAAAACTGTCGTCCGCCTTTGTCAGGTCGATGCTTTTCGGCAGCGTGACCTGATAGCCCCAGGGCGCGCCGGGCTTCCAGCCTTTCTGCTTGAGGTAATTGGCGGCCGAGGCGAGCGCATCCGCCTCGCTGGACCACAGATCGCGCTTGCCGTCTCCGGAATGGTCGACCGCGTATTCGATGAAACTGGATGGCATGAACTGGGTCTGACCGACCGCGCCGGCCCAGGATCCGCGCATCTGGCTCCGGCTCATTTTCTCGGTCTGCAGGACAAGGAGAGCGTTCACGAATTCCTTCTCGAAAAGATCCCTGCGATAACCGGCATACGCGAGCGACGCTATGGACCGGAGCGTATCGCTCTTCCCAATGTAGCCGCCATAATTCGTTTCCATGCCCCAGATGGAAACGAGCACGTAGCGGTCGACGCCGTATTTGCGTTCAATACCGTCGAGGGTGCGCTGATACTTTTTGGCCTTGGCGCGACCGTTGCTGACCTGGGCCGACGTGACGCGCTTGTCGAGATACTGTCCGATCGACCGTTTGAATTCCGGTTGCGATTTGGTCAGGCCGACGAGCTTGCTGTCATACGTCATGCCTTTCGTTGCGGCGTGGAACGTGTCCCAGCTCACGCCCGCTGCGGCTGCGGCCGGATAGAGAGATTCGACGTAATTCTCGAATTTCGGTTTTGCCGCGGCGATGTCGAATACTGTCAGCGTGGTCACGAGAACAGTCAAGGCACGAAAGATTAGGCGCAATTTTATCATGTGTTGAGAATAGCAGAAGCGAAAGCGCCCCGATAGCGTCAGGGTAAGGTCGCATAAAGAGAAACAAGTGGATTTGCTCCGCGCTGTATTCTACCTGTCATCTTAACTGGATAGTAGAATGTGAGAGTAGGTTGATGTCCAGACTGGTAGTTTGCTTCGTCTGAGCTTAGTATTGTGCCGGCGGGCTGGAATGAAAAACAAGCAAGTGAATAATGACATCACCTAGACTCGCGACCCTGACGGAATTCACGGCGCAGCTACCTGAAATCGAGACGGTCAACGAGGTGATCAGTGGTCTCGACGCGGTCATGAATGCCTTCGATATCCGATTTTATGTTATCGTTCGGCATCCGGCCTTTTCCCGCGATCTCATTGGTCAGGTTCTTGCCGGACGCTGGCCCGATGGATGGCCGGAACGGTATATCGCAAAGAACTATGTGCTTGTCGATCCGATCGTCCGATACATGGGCCGGTCGCAGGTCGGCTTCAACTGGGCGGATGCGATCCTCGCCTACCATTCCGACCCGGATTACAGCCGTATGCAGAGAATGATGCTCGACGCATTCAAGCACGGACTTGAGGGCGGATACGCCTTTCCCATACACGGCCGGGGGGGGCTGGTCGGCAATATGAGCCTCAGTGGTCGGGCGGCGGAACTCAAAACGAATGAACTGCAGGCTTTCGACACATTGGCGAAATACGCCTTCTGGCGCCTGCAGGAACTGGCGGGATCAGACGAGGGCAGGCCATCCTACACCGATCCGCATCTCACCGTGCGTGAAAAGCAGATCCTGGCCTTTCTCGGCGACGGTCTGACGTCCAACGAGATCGCGTCGGAACTGGAATTGTCACGGCATACGGTGGACTGGCATATGGGTTCGCTGCAGGAAAAACTGCAGGCGAAGAACCGCCATCATACGATTGCGATAGCATTTCGTCTCGGGCTTATTTCCTGATATTGCTAGGAAAATTTGCCCTATAAAAAATATTGCGACGCAAAAATTCCTTGACTTTACCCACCGGATCCGTGGCTTAATAGCCGATGCGTCTTAAGGCGCGTTGATGTCTGGATACGGAGCAGTCCTCTTGCCGATTTCGAAAATTCTCGTCGCCAACCGCTCGGAAATTGCCATTCGCGTCTTTCGCGCCGCCAACGAGCTGGAACTGCAAACCGTGGCTGTGTGGGCAGAAGAAGACAAACTCGCTCTCCACCGGTTCAAGGCCGACGAATCCTATCAGGTCGGGCGCGGTCCTCATCTCGAGATGAATCTCGGGCCGATCGAAAGCTATCTGTCGATCGAGGAAATGATTCGGGTCGCCAGGCTTTCCGGAGCCGACGCGATCCATCCAGGCTACGGACTTCTGTCCGAAAGTCCGGAATTCGCTGAAGCATGCGCCGAGGCGGGCATCGTCTTTATTGGTCCAACACCGGACACGATGCGTCGCCTGGGCAACAAGGTTGCCGCCCGCAATCTCGCCATGGAGGTCGGCGTGCCGGTGGTGCCGGCGACGGCCCCGTTGCCGGACGACATGGACGAAATCGCCCGCATGGCCGAGGAGATCGGCTATCCCGTTATGTTGAAAGCGTCCTGGGGCGGCGGCGGGCGCGGCATGCGGGCCATTCGTTCAGCCGATGATCTCGCCCGCGAGGTCACGGAAGCCAAGCGGGAGGCGAAGGCGGCCTTCGGCAAGGACGAGGTGTACCTCGAAAAACTGGTCGAGCGCGCGAGACACGTCGAAGTGCAGCTGCTTGGCGACACCCACGGCAACGTCGTGCATCTCTTCGAGCGCGATTGTTCAATCCAGAGGCGCAACCAGAAGGTCGTGGAGCGCGCGCCGGCGCCCTATCTCTCCGATGAGCAGCGCAGTGAAATAGCCGGATACGCAATCGAAATCGGCAAGGCGACCGATTATATCGGCGCCGGCACGGTCGAGTTCCTGATGGATGCGGACACTGGGGCGTTCTATTTCATTGAGGTCAATCCACGCATCCAGGTCGAACATACGGTGACGGAGGAAGTCACCGGCATCGACATCGTCAAGGCGCAGATACACATTCTTGATGGTTTCGCCATCGGCTCCGAGGGCTCCGGAGTTCCTGCGCAGGGCGATATCAAGCTCAACGGAAACGCCCTGCAGTGTCGGATCACGACCGAGGATCCGGAGCAGAATTTCATTCCGGACTATGGCCGAATCACCGCCTATCGCGGGGCGACCGGATTTGGAATCAGGCTTGACGGCGGAACCGCCTATTCCGGCGCGGTGATCACCCGCTTCTACGATCCCCTTTTGGAAAAGGTCACGGCGTGGGCGCCGACTCCGGAAGAGGTGATCAGTCGCATGGACCGCGCTCTCAGGGAGTTCCGCATCCGCGGCGTGGCGACAAATCTGACGTTTCTTGAAGCCATCATCGGACATCCGAAATTTCGCGACAACAGCTATACGACGAAGTTTATTGACACGACGCCGGAACTGTTCGAACAGGTGGGCCGCCGCGACCGCGCGACGCGGCTCCTGACATATATCGCCGACGTTACGGTCAACGGTCATCCAGAAACGCGCGGTCGCGCAACGCCGCCGGAGACAGCGCCGCCGCAGGTCCCCTTCGCCGGCGGCGAAGTTCCGGATGGAACCAAGCAGAAACTCGACGCGCTCGGTCCGAAAAAATTCGCTGAATGGATGCGGGCGCAATATCGCATCCTGGTGACCGACACCACCATGCGGGACGGCCATCAATCGCTGCTGGCGACACGCATGCGCACCTATGACATCGCCCGCATTGCCGGAACCTATGCGCGGTCCCTGCCGGAATTGTTTTCGCTGGAATGCTGGGGCGGAGCGACCTTCGACGTGTCGATGCGGTTCCTGACCGAGGATCCCTGGGAGCGGCTGGAACTCATTCGCGAGGGCGCGCCCAATATCCTTCTGCAGATGCTCCTGCGCGGCGCCAATGGCGTCGGCTACACCAACTATCCTGACAATGTGGTCAGGCATTTCGTGCGCCAGGCCGCTGCCGGCGGCATAGATCTTTTCCGCGTATTCGACTGCCTCAACTGGGTGGAAAACATGCGTGTCGCGATGGACGCGGTGTGCGAGGAGGACAAGCTCTGCGAGGCGGCGATCTGCTACACGGGAGACATCCTGAGTTCGGCGCGACCGAAATACGACATCAAATACTATGTAAATCTTGCCCGGGAACTGGCGGACGCTGGCGCGCATATCATCGCCGTTAAGGATATGGCCGGGCTGCTAAAGCCGGCCGCTGCGGCGCCGCTCTTCAAAGCGCTGCGGGAAGCGACAGACCTTCCAATCCACTTCCATACGCATGATACGTCCGGCATCGCGGCCGCCACGGTTCTCGCCGCCGTCGAAGCCGGCGTGGACGCCGTGGATGCTGCGATGGACGCGCTGTCCGGCAACACATCGCAGCCCTGTCTCGGATCGATCGTCGAAGCCTTGCGCGGCACGGAACGTGATCCTGGCCTTGATCCGGAATGGATACGACGCATTTCATTCTACTGGGAATCGGTGCGCTCGCAGTACGCCGCTTTCGAAAGCGATCTGAAAGGACCGGCGTCGGAGGTCTATCTACACGAGATGCCAGGCGGACAGTTCACCAATCTGAAGGAGCAGGCGCGCTCGCTCGGTCTCGAAACGCGCTGGCACGAAGTCGCCCAGGCCTACGCGGACGCCAACCGGATGTTCGGCGACATCGTCAAGGTGACGCCGTCGTCCAAAGTTGTCGGCGACATGGCGCTGATGATGGTTTCACAGGATCTTTCCGTCGCCAATGTCGAAGATCCGGCGCGCGACGTGTCGTTCCCCGATTCTGTCGTTTCCATGATGCGCGGCGATCTCGGACAACCGCCCGGCGGTTGGCCGGAGGCCTTGCAGAAGAAAATTCTGAAGTCGGACAAACCCTACACGGAACGTCCGGGTTCGCTGCTTGAAGACGCTGATCTCGATGCGGAGCGCAAGACGGTCGAGGACCTCGTCGAACGCGAGGTCAGCGAGTACGAGTTGTCATCCTACCTCATGTATCCGAAGGTGTTCACCGACTACGCGTACGCGCGCAAGACCTACGGGCCCGTTTCCATTCTTCCGACGCCGACATATTTCTACGGTCTTCCGGCCGGCGAGGAGATGTTTGTTGACCTCGAAAAGGGTAAAACCCTTGTGGTTCGCAATCTGGCGATTGGGGAGCCGAACGAGAAGGGCATGGTCACCGTGTTCTTCGAACTCAATGGTCAACCGCGTCGCATCCTGGTTCCCGACCGCATCCACGGTGCAGCTGCCTCGGCGCAACGTCGAAAGGTCGATCCGACCAACGAGGCCCATGTCGGTGCGCCGATGCCTGGCGTCGTCTCCTCGGTGGCTGTGGCCGCAGGACAGGAGGTCAAGGCCGGCGACGTGCTCCTTTCCATCGAGGCGATGAAGATGGAAACCGCGCTGCATGCCGAGCGTGACGGCGCGGTGCAGGAGGTTCTCGTAGCCTCCGGCGACCAGATCGACGCCAAGGATTTGCTGATCGTCTACGCCTCGGCGGAGTAGGAACCGCGGATCATTGCCGTAAACGTAGCGCTCCGGGCAGAATTTTGAATTCGGCCCGGAGGTATCCGGGTGATTCGCCGTCGATATCGATTGCGACCCGGTTCGGGCTTTCTGAAACGGTTTCGGCGATTAAACGACGCCCGCTGAAAAAGGCGATGCTTGGATGTGTCGTATGAGCGCCGGAATAGACCAGCGGCAATTGGCCAATCAGCTGCAGTTTCGGCGTCTTCTTCAGCACCATGATTTCGAATGCGCCGCTGTCGAGCCGCGCATTCGGAGCGACATGCATGCCGCCGCCGAAAAAGCGCCCGTTCGCCACCACAGTCAGGGATTGATCAATTACGAAGGATGGTCGGTTGTCGATCGACATCCGTATTGTAGATGGTCGATGCCGCCATACTGACGTTATCGTAGCAAGCAGGTAGGCAAGCGTTCCGGGCAGTACATTCGCCGAAGACGTGGCGTTGACGACGCGACAGACCTCTCCGGATAGGCCGAAACCGGCGGCGTTGATGAAAAGCCGGCTCGCCTGGTCGCCAGTTTCACTGCTGAAGGTGACTTTTCCAAGATCGATCGGTCTGACATCGCTCTCGGCAATGCGCTGCACCGGATCAGGCGATGGCTGTCCGAGGCTTCGGACGAAATCGCAGCCGGTGCCGCTGGCCAGCGCCGCAAAGGCGCAGCTCTCCGGCATATTACCGTTTGCATCGGGAAATCCGTTTACAGCCTCGCCGAAAGTACCGTCGCCGCCCACGGCGATGACCAGCGTCGCGCCGCCCTCGATAGCAGCGCGGACGAGGCGCGTTGCATCGCCTGCCACTTTGGTCACGGCCTGGTCAAAGGGTCCAAGCGCTTTGTGGATGCGGTCAGACAGAGTAGGCCATCGCCGTCCTGTCCGCCCGTTGCCTGCACGCGGATTTACGACAACGAATATGCTCATGCCGTTACGATCGCTGACGCGCCGGAATCAGCTTTCCGGCTGATCGACGCTGTCTGGCGCGCTTTCAAGCAACTTGCCCCAATTGGTGCGTTGTTCCATCTGCGTTCGGGTCTTGTCGTTGACGAAACCCTTCACATTGGGCGGAATCCAGCCGCCGGCGATGCCCTTGTAGATGGCGATAAGGTTGGTCAACACATCCGCGCGGGCGCTCACGAGGCGCGATTCAGAGCTGAATATCTGTCGCTGCGAATCCAGCACGCGGTCGTAGCCCGCAGTGCCGTCGCGATACTGGTCAAGCACGCGCGCTTCCGCGTCCTTTGCTGCCTTGACGCTGCGATAAAGATAGACTGTCTGCTGTTTTGCCTTGAAGAAAGCGGTGATGGACGTTTCCACTTCCGCATAGGCTTTCAGCACGGTGTTTTGATAATCGAGCAGCAGTTCCTGGAACTTGGCGTCCTGGGCTCGAACATTGTTGCGAATACGTCCGTAGTTCAGGAAATTCCAGGTGAAGCCGGGATTGATGAAAGCGTCGAAGCTGTTTTTCGTGAAAAGCGTTGCGACTTCCTTGGAACTGACGGCGATCGCGCCGCTGATTGTGAAGGCCGGATAAAGGTCGGCCTGCGCTACGCCGATCTGCGCCGACTGCGCCGCCGCCCGGTACTCTGCAGCGCGGATATCAGGCCGGCGTCGCAGCATATCCGCGGGAACGCCGACAGCAACCTGGGCCGGAATGATCGGCATACGCGCGTATCGCTTTTCCATGCGCGGCTTGATCTTGCCGGGCGTCTCGCCCAGCAGAACGCTCATGGCGTTGTAGGCTTCGGCCAGCTCGCCCTCAAGTTCCGGTATGATCGACAAAGTGTCATTGTACCGGGCCGTCGCCTCGTCGATATCGAGCTCGGTGGTTGTGCCATTTTCGAACTTCAGTTTGGCGATATCCAGGCTCTTCTTCTGCAGAGCCGCATTGTTTCGCGCCACGGAAATAAGCGCCTGCAGCTCCCGAATGGTGACATAGGTCACTGCGATGTCGCCGGTCAGCGTGACCAGAACATCATCGTAGCTTGCGATCTTGGCGGCCAGGTTCGCCTTGGCCGATTGCACGTCGCGGCGAATCTTGCCCCAGATGTCGATTTCCCAACCAGCGTCGAAGCCGACCTGATAACGCGTGAAATTGGTGTTGAGGTCAACAAAGCGCTCTGCTTCCTGCACGAAAGGATCATTCCTGCTGATCGACAGGTATTTGCCGTCGGCGAAGCCCTGCTGTTGCTGCGGAAACAGTTCGCCGCGCGCAATGCCGAGCTGAGCGCGGGCCTGGTAAACGCGGGCGCCGGCCGCCTCGAGCTGCAGGTTCTGTTGGTAGGCCTCGTTCACGAAGGCGTCGAGCGTCGGATCCTTGAACAGGGTCCACCAGTCAGCCACCGCCTCGCTGCGGGAGGTAAAGCCGGTTTTGCTGTTGACCTGAAGCCCGCTGGACCCTTGCGTCCAGTTATCGAGATAGGGCGCCTCCGGACGAATGAAGTCCGGCCCGACCATGCAGCCGCCGAGAAGCAGCGTGGCCGTGAAGATGACAGGAACACAGAATTGTCGGGTCATTCACGCAACCCTCACAGGAAATCCATCGGGAACAGGAAATTCGACCAGCTGTAGAGCCGGATGTTTATGCGTCTCAGGAATGCAAAATTCTGGCCGCCTCCGGTATAAATCGCGACGGCGCCGTGGGTGCCTGCCGGCAGCCTCTTCATGTTCGGATCATCGATATTGATCTGCACCGCAAACCGGCCCTGCAGGCTTGGAAAGCGGAAGGTCGGAACGTTGCCGCTAGGCTTGATCTGGCCCTGGCCGGTGCCCCACCAGACATCCACGACCTTGCCTTTGAAGATTTCGCCCGGATAGATGTCGAGCGCGACTTCCACATCCTGGCCCGGCTCGACGAATTTCAGGTGCTCCTGGTAGAAGCTGGCGAGAATATACGGGTCATCATCGGCGATCAGAACGGAAATCGCCCCGAAGCGCAGCGCGCCGACAACCAGTCCGGGCCGCGCCTGCTGGCTGATGATCACGCCGTCTTCCGGCGCTTTCATTGTCGTCTGATCGAGATAATATTTTGCTTCGTCAAGTTGCGCCTGAGCCGCGACAACCTGCGCATTGACCCCGTTCACCTGTGCGTCGATTGCGATCTGCGCCTTCTTCACGTTGGTGTTGGCTTCTGCGACGGCGGCGTTGGCGCTCGCCAGATCCGCTGTCCACTTGTCGAGCGATTCCTGTCGGGCGCCGCCCTTCGGCACCAGATTGCTGTAGCGGTCGAACTGCTGCTGCGCATAGGTCTGTTGAGCTTCGGCCTGACTGAGCTCCTGTTCGGCAAGGTCAAGGTCCTCCTGGAGCGCCTCGGCGTTCTGCTTGGCGCCGGCGAGATTGGCTTCGGCTTCCCGGACTTTCGCCTGATAGACGGACGTATCGAACTGATAAAGCGGATCGCCCTTTTTAACGGCCTGGTTGTTGTCGACGAACACCTCTTTCAGGAGGGTCGGTCCCTGCAGGCGCGGAACGAGCTGTATAGTCGGGCGGATGACATGCGCGTCCATCGAATATGGCTGGTAGAAGCGCAATGCGATGATGAATATCAGCAGCATGTGTACACCGACCCAGAAGCCGACAACGCCCCAGACGATATTGAATTTCAGCCATCTGAACCGGAAAAAGACCAGCCAGACGAAGACGACATAGATAAGGACGAGACCGAGAGCGATAAACATGGATTATGCTTTCTGTTCAGTCTGGGTCGCAGGTTCGCTCGCGACGGATTCCTCCGTCGGTACGGTATCGGTCGGCGGGGGCGTCAGGCCGGGCGGATGCGGCGCGTCGATCTCTCCGGTTTGGCCTTCTTTCGGCATCTTGCGCACGTCGACAGTGATGGAATCGTGTATCGACCAGATCAGCGCATGAATGTAGGGAAACACCGTGAACAGCCCGATCCAGCCGACATATTTGACGGCTTCCGCGTGCGGGTGGTTCCGCCTTTGGGCGATCTTTCCAGGCAATCCGCCGATTTGGATGAGGATGTAGAAGAACGCGACAATGCCAATGACCCCGAACAACAGGGTCCAAAGGTCAAACCGGTCAATCGGAAAATCGACGAGGGCATACTTGTCGCCGTCCATCGAGACGCCCTTTCTACTCAAACAAACTAAACTCAACTGTCGCGACCATAGACTCCGCCGAGTTAACATATTGCAACCGCAAGAGAAGAATAACGCGATTAGGCGAGAGCAGGATGTATGCCGGTAGGATTGGACCGAGATGTATTTGGGAAATTATTGCCCGATAAGTTCAAGTGCGTGGCGCGCTAAGACGATTTCTTCGTCCGTTTGAATAACGAACAGGCCGACGCTGGATTGGTCGGTTGAAATGACGGCGTCTCCTGAGCGATTGCGCCGGGTGTCGAACTCGACACCCATCCATTCGAACCCTTCACATACGGACTGGCGGATTCGCCAGGCGTTTTCGCCGATGCCGCCGCAGAAGATGACGGCGTCCAGCCCGCCCAGCATTGCGGCGAGGGCGCCCAGCTCGATCCGAATGCGGCCTGTGAAGTAATCGATCGCGCGATCGGCTTCCGGCGTCGCTGCGGCTTCCAGGGTCCGGAGATCGTTGGACAGGCCGGAAAGGCCCTTCAGCCCGCTGTCGTGATAGAGCATGTCCTCTATCGCATGGGCGCTCATCCCCTTCTCCTGCATGAGATACAGCACCACGCCCGGATCGAGTTGTCCGCAACGGGTGCCCATGGGCAGGCCGTCGAGAGCCGTGAAACCCATCGTCGATCCGATGCTGCGGCCGTTGTCGATTGCGCACATCGAGGCGCCGTTGCCGAGATGACAGGCCACAACCCGTCCCGATGCATGCGTCGGAGAAATTACGCGCAGGCGGCCGCTCACATATTCATAAGACAGGCCGTGGAAGCCGTAACGGCGCACCCCTTCCTCGTAGAATCGATAGGGCAGCGCAAAGGCGTCGTTAATCCAGGGTTGATCTCGATGAAACGCGGTGTCGAAGCAGCCGACCTGAATCGCGTCGGGAAAGGCCGCCGCCGCCGCATCGACGCCGGCGAGGTTGTTTGGCTGATGCAATGGCGCGAGCGGAATCAGCGCACGCAATTTCTCGATCGTTTCCTTGTCAAGCACGACCGGTCGGCTGAATTGCGTGCCGCCATGAACGATTCGATGCCCAACAGAGGCAATACTGATATCGGGAAACTCGGTGCGTAAAAGATCAAGGATCGCCGAAAGCGCGGCGCCATGGTCGCTGACATTCGCATCTTCCAGAGAGCGGTCGATGATGGATTCTGCGTTGCGCTTTGCCGAAATGCGCGGCGCCGTTCCGATGCCGTCTATCTGTCCGCGAAGGACTTCCCGCACGTCGCTGTCGAAAATCGCGAATTTGATGGAGGAGGAACCGCAATTCAGCGTCAGAAGATGCAAGGCAGGCTCCCATGGAAGGCAGATTGCAGAAAGGATCGTGGAGAAACGGGCGGGTTGTTAATGTCTGGCCACACCCTATTCGTCAAGCGGCAGGGCGCGTAGGGCCTCATATAAGTAATCCATGGTCCTGCGAATGCGTCGGCTGGTGCGCAGCTCACTGTGCGAGGCAAGCCACAACGGCAGCGAAGGTATCTGGATTTCCGGCAAAATGCGGATCAGATCCGGACAGTTTTTTGCAATGAATTGCGCGATGAAGCCGATCCCGGCGCCGCTTTTGACAAGCTCGACGTAGGCGATCTGGTGATCAGTGCGAATAGTGAAGTCGTTTCGCCGAGCCTTGAATCCCAGGCGCGTCATGCTGTCGATAATCAAATCGGAGCGATCCATGCCAATTACCCGGTGCGCCAAGAGCGCATCGGGAGATTTCGGGACGCCGTCCTGGTGGGCAAGCTCCCGGTGCATGTAGACGCCAATGCCCATGTCGTTCACCTTGCGTGCAATCACGTCGTTCTGGTCAGACCTCACCATGCGTATGGCGATATCGGCGTCGCGACTGAGCAGGTTCTCGACCGTGTTGCTCGGCGCGAGTTCGATTTCAATGTCCGGTTCTTCCTGGGCGAAACCGGCGATAATCGCAGGCAGAATGAAAGTGGCGACCACTTCGCTGGCTGTAATACGTACAGTTCCACCGACATTTTCCACTTTGCCGGCGGCCCGTAGCGCCAAGTGATCGGCGCCGCGGCGCATGTCTCTTGCATCGTCAATCAAGGACAATCCGGCCTCTGTCGGCGTCATGCCATGCCGGCCTCGCGAAAACAGCGTTAGGCCGAGTTCGGCTTCAAGCGCGTCGATATGGCGGCCAATGGTCGGTTGACTGACGCCAAGCCTTTCTGCGGCCTGCGCGAGCGTGCCATTCTCGGCGACCGCAAGAAAGCTGCGTATGAGATCCCAATCCAACATCAATGCAATAATGAATAATAACCCTTCATTCCTGTCAATTTAAAAAACGAAAATGAAAGAATATCTGTTGGGTGTTCGCAACCTCATCCGAAAGGAAAACATGATGACGACAGTCGCGATCCTCGGCGCCAACGGCCGTCTTTCGAATATGACGGCCCGCGCTTTTCAGAATGCCGGCTATCGTGTCGTCGCAGTGACGCGCAACGGCAAGGCGAAGGGCCTCCCGGCAGATGTCGAACAGCGCGCCGCCGATGCGCTTGACCGGCAGGCGCTGATCCGCGCCACCGCATGCGCAGACATCATCTTCAATGGTCTCAATCCGCTCTATCCCGATTGGCGTCGAAAAGTCATTCCGATGGGGGAAAACGTCATGGCCGCCGCCCGCGCCCACGGTTCTCAGCATATCTTCGCTGGTAACCTCTATAATTACGGCCGCTCCATCCCGGCGACGGTTGTCGACGACACGCCATTTGAGGACTCGACGCGCAAGGGCGCCATCCGCAACCGGGTGGAGGAACTATTCGCGCGCGAAGCGGCATCCTCGAACGTTCGGACGATGGTGCTGAGAGCCGGTGACTTCTACGGCGGCGGCGTGCCAGGCTCTTGGTTCGACCTGATGCTCGCAGCACGGTTGAGCAAGGGCAAATTCACCTATCCCGGTTCTATGGATCTCGTTCACAGTTGGGCCTATCTGCCCGATCTCGCCCGGGCTTTTGTGGCTTTGGCCGATCGCCGGGACGAGACGTCGCCCTACGAAGCATTCCTCTTCCACGGGCACGCCATGACCGGCCATGGTATGAAGGCGCATATTGAAGCGGCCATCGGCGAGGAACTGGCCGTTGCGAGTGTGCCTTGGCCGCTGCTGCGACTGGGTGGCCTCTTCTCGCCGATGTTGAGAGAAGTGATCGAGATGAAATATCTCTGGGACAGACCGCACGCGCTTGACAGTGGCAAGCTGGAGATGCTGATCGGCGCCGAGCCGCATACCAGACCGCAGGCGGCGGTCGCCGCCGCGTTGCGCGATCTCGGACTTCTGCGGACAGGCGGCGGAAGCTATCCGGTGACCGAAGCAGCGTGACGGCCAAAAGCATTATGATCCGGCGGCGGTAAAATCTGCCGCCGGATTGTTGACATCATGCTCCGAATGGCCCACCTCACCGATAGAAATCGGGTTTTCGGACAGAAACGATGGATTCCTATTACGCAGAGGTTTTTGAACGCCGCCAGTCGACGGGCGTTGACGTCGGCGGCGTGGTGGTCGGCGGATCGAGCCCTATCGTCGTCCAGTCAATGACCAATACAGATACGGCGGACGTGGATTTGACGGTTGCGCAGGTCGCCGCTCTCCACAAGGCAGGTTCGGAAATCGTGCGCATCACGGTCGATCGTGATGAAAGCGCGGCCGCGGTGCCGCGCATACGCGACCGTTTGATGCGGCTCGGCGTCGACGTGCCTCTCGTTGGCGACTTCCACTATATTGGCCACAAATTGCTCGCCGACCACCCGGCCTGCGCAGAAGCGCTGGCGAAATACCGCATCAATCCGGGCAATGTCGGCTTCAAGGACAAGAAGGACAAGCAATTCGCCGCGATCATCGAAATGGCGATGCGTTACGACAAACCTGTGCGGATCGGCGTCAACTGGGGTTCGCTTGACCAGGCTCTGCTTACGAGGCTGATGGACGAAAACCAGGAGCGAGGCGGCCCGTTGAGCGCGCAGGAAGTCATGCGCGAGGCGGTTGTCCAGTCGGCGCTGCTTTCGGCCGAACTCGCCGAGGAACTGGGGCTTGGGCGCGACCGGATCATCCTGTCGGCCAAGGTCAGCCAGGTCCAGGACCTGATCGCCGTCTATGCCGAACTCGCGAAACGCTCGAACCACGCCCTGCATCTGGGCCTGACTGAAGCCGGCATGGGCACGAAGGGGATCGTCGCTTCGTCAGCGGCGCTCGCCATCCTGATGCAGCAGGGCATTGGAGACACGATTCGCATTTCCCTGACGCCGGAACCCGGCGGCGACCGCACCCGCGAGGTGCAGGTGGCGCAGGAGCTTCTGCAGGTCATGGGATTTCGTCAGTTCGTTCCCATCGTCGCGGCGTGTCCGGGCTGTGGCCGGACGACCTCGACGGTGTTTCAGGAACTGGCGCAGAAAATTCAGGACGACATTCGCCGCAACATGCCGGTCTGGCGTGAGAAATATCCGGGCGTCGAAGCGCTGAACGTCGCGGTTATGGGCTGCATTGTAAACGGGCCAGGGGAGTCGAAGCACGCGGACATCGGTATTTCTCTTCCCGGCACCGGCGAAACGCCGGTTGCGCCGGTCTTCGTCGACGGGGAAAAGGTCAAGACGTTGCGCGGGGCAAACATTGCGGCGGCTTTCGAGGCGATGGTGGGCGAATACATCGAAAACCGCTTCGGGCAAAAGGTGGAAGCAGCCGAGTAGTTCGGGTTCAGCTTTCGCGGTTGGCGATAAAATTGGCAGTTTGTCGCAGGATGTCGGCGCGATCGCCAAAGGGCTCCAGCAAGGCGCGAGCCTCGCCTACCAATCCGTCAAGCCGTTCGCGCGCCCATTCCACGCCGTGCAAGCCGATCAGCGTCCCCTTTCCACGCGCGGCGTCCTTGCCGGTCGCCTTGCCCATCTGGCTTGCATCTGAAGTTACGTCCAGCAGGTCGTCGGCAAGCTGGAAGGCAAGGCCGATCATCTCGCCGAAGCGTTTCAACCCGTCGCGTTCCGTCGCCGTCGCATTGCCGACGATCGCGCCGGCCTCGCAGGCATAGCGCAACAGCGCGCCGGTCTTCATCGATTGGAGCCGGATGATCCCTGATTCATCCGGTGCAGTACTTTCGGCGTCGAGGTCGAGTATCTGTCCTCCCGCCATGCCGCCCATCCCCGCAGCCTGCGCAAGCCCAAGCATCAGCGCCGCCTTGCGACTATCATCCAGCCCGGATTGCGGTCGGGCAAGAACATCGAAAGCCAAAGTTAGCAGGGAATCGCCGGCGAGGATCGCCGTCGCCTCGTCAAAGGCGATGTGCACGGTCGGCTTCCCGCGTCTCAAATCGTCGTTATCCATCGCCGGTAGATCATCATGAATCAGCGAATAGCAATGTATAAGCTCCAGCGCCGCGCCTGTCGCCAGCGCCGCCGCCATATCGGCGTCGAAGATGCGGGCCGCCTCGATGACCAGGAAAGGCCGGATACGTTTGCCGCCGTTCAGAACTCCATGGCGCATGGCCGCAAGCAGTTTCGGCGGGCGAGTGATTTCCTCCCCGGCGCAATCGGGCGAGAGCAACCGGTCGAGCACGGCTTCGACCTCGACGGCCCGCTGGGTCAAAAGCCCGCTGAAACTTTTTGATGCGTCGTTCATGGCCGGCTTATTGACATGGCTTGTGACCATCGGCAAGCCACAGGACACTTGTATTGATGTGCGGACTGTTATCGCGTCGCAGGATGTGCTTTAGAAAGTTCTGCGCATGCGGTGTTCAGGAAAACGGCGGCAAAGGCGAAGATGGCGACCAGCAAACCCAGATCCTGGATCCGGAAAGCGGTTCGGTGGATATTTGCTGTCGTCGTCGCCTGGGTTGTTCTGGTCGCCGCCCTCACAGCGCTCTATCGAGCGCCCGCTCTTCACCCGGTTTCCACCCTGATGCTGCGCGATGTTGTTTTATTGCGAGGTTATGACCGCCAATGGGTGGATTTCGAGGATATTTCGCCGGCTCTCGTTCAGTCAGTAATGATGTCCGAAGACGGCCGGTTTTGCGCCCATGGCGGCGTTGACTGGGGCGCGCTCGACAGCGTGATAGACAATGCTCTCGAGGGTGAACGAACCCGGGGCGCCAGCACAATCGCCATGCAGACGGTGAAGAATCTCTATCTGTGGTCCAGTCGATCCTATATCCGCAAGCTGCTTGAAGTTCCGCTGGCCATGGTGGTCGATGCCGTCTGGTCGAAAC
The DNA here is from genome assembly GCF_039888615.1 of Hoeflea sp. CAU 1731. Classification (NCBI taxonomy): domain Bacteria; kingdom Pseudomonadati; phylum Pseudomonadota; class Alphaproteobacteria; order Hyphomicrobiales; family Rhizobiaceae; genus Hoeflea; species Hoeflea sp. CAU 1731. The sequence continues at coordinate 75,489 of NZ_JBDQQS010000009.1, forward strand.
GCAGGACGATGGAAATCTACCTCAATATCGCCCAATGGGGGCCTGACCTTTACGGGATCGGCGCAGCCTCCGAACGGTATTTCGGCGTATCGGCCGCGCAACTGTCACGGCGGCAGGCGGCCTATCTTGCGGTTTCGCTTCCAAATCCGATCGAACGTAATCCGGCGAAGCCGTCGAGCGGCATGACCCGCCTTGCAGGCATTGTCGAGAAACGGGCCGCGCAATCGGGCGCATATATCAAATGTCTTGATGAGGCCGGTTAATTTTATTGGTTGGTCGGCGCACATGCGTCACGATAGAATCAGCCACAGGCTCTTCGGTTACAGGACCTACGATGCAGACAGACACAGCGATTGAAGCGCTGCGCGCCTTTGGCGCCACAGGCAAGTCAGGTCCGACCCGGCATTACGGAACCCGTTTCGACAGCGAGGGCAATTTCCTGAATGAACCGGGCAACACTATCGTCAGCCATGTGACAAAAGGTTCGACGACGCAAGCGGCTCTCGTCGAAGTCCGCACGCGGCTAATGAAACTTCCCTTTGCGCATCACTTCTCGTTCACTCCGGTTTCGAGCCTTCACATGACCCTTGCCCAGGGCGTCATCGAATTCCGGCGCAAGGAAAAATTTTGGCCGGAAGGGGTCGATCATGACGCCGATTTCGACTGCATCACGGACCTCTATTGCGATCGCCTGAAGACATTTCCGGATGTCGGCGCATTCCGTACACGGGCGGCAAGAGTGACGCCGCTTGGCGTCACTCTCGCCGGAGCGACCGGCAAGGACGAGTCAACGCTTCGTCGCTGGCGCGACGAACTCTGCGAACCGCTCGGCTTCCGGCATCCAGACCATGACGGCTACGTGTTCCACATTACGCTCGCCTATCTCATAGACTGGTTGCCTGAGGAAGCGCTGCCTGTCTATGCCAGGGCGTTGGCCGACTGCACGACGTTGTTGCAGTCAAGAGCGCCGACGCTGGAACTCGATGATCCATATTTTTGCAGCTTCGAGGACATGAACCACTTCGAGCCGCTGCTCAATCTTAGGCGCACAGACAGGTAGCCAAGCAATGGTCGATCTTACTCTCTACATCGGTAACAAGAACTATTCGTCCTGGTCCTTCCGACTGTGGATCGCAATGCGTCACTTCGATATCCCGTTCGATGAAGAACTGGTCCCGTTCGACTTCGCGGCGGGCAACCCGGCTTTCGCAGCCTTTTCGCCGACCAACCGGGTGCCGGTGCTCAAGCATGGCGATCTTACTGTCTGGGAAAGTCTTGCCATTCTGGAGTATCTCGCCGATCTCTACCCGGAAAAGCAGCTCTGGCCAGTCCGGCCCGAAATGCGCGCGCAGGCGCGCTCCGTCAGCGCTGAAATGCTCAGTGGATTTATCGCCTTGCGGTCCGAATGTCCGATGAACATGCGTCGGGAGCCCGGCGTCCTCGAGATTTCGGACGCCGCCAAGCGTGATGTTGCGCGGGTAGAGCAGATTTGGCGCGAGTGTAGCGAGGCCCATGGCGGACCCTATCTTTTCAGCGACTTCTCGATTGCTGACGCCATGTATGCGCCGGTTGTCAACCGGCTTGAAATCTACATGCTTGCGGGCGATCCGGTGGTCCTCGACTACATGAAAACAATGAAGTCCTTGCCCGCATGGCGCGAATGGGAACTCTCCGGCAGGCAGGAGCCATGGATCGTAGAAGAGGACGAGGTCTGACTCTTCCAGAAGAGATTCGTCGACATGCTTAAAAAAATGCGCGGTAATGCTGGTCAAACGGTGAAATCCGCTGTATAAGCCCGCCCAATTTCCGAGATTGACATGCGCTCGATCCGGCCGCATCGGCTGGAACCGGCGCATTGATCCATGAGTGGAGTAGTGAAATGGCTGTACCAAAGAGAAAAGTGACCCGCTCGAAGCGTGGCAATCGCCGCTCGACCGACGCTCTGGAGGCTCCGACCTATGTCGAGGACCAGACTTCCGGCGAACTGCGCCGTCCGCATCATATCGATCTGAAGACCGGCATGTATCGCGGTCGACAGGTTCTGAAGGTCAAAGAAGACGCCTGACGCGGGCGTCAATCGCTGTTGAAAATGGCCGGCCGTGCGCCGGCCTTTTTGTTATTGGTCAAACCGGTTGGAACGTCTGGCCGCAATTCTGACACGGACTTTATTCTTCATATTCGGAACAAATACTACTTTCCACGAGTAGTATCCGGGTGTCATGAAGCAGGTTCTCAGATGATTGCAACTATTCCACTGATGATCATTCCGTTGATCGCCTACAACGCCATCTTGTTCGCGCCAATGCTTGGACAGGATTTCGGGGCGCTTACGTCGACGATGTTCAGCCTGGAAATGCTGTCCGGCGCTGTCTGGACCATGGACCTTTCAGCGATGCTGATCGCCGGAGCGCTTGTCCTGTTATTCGTAGAAATATTGAAGGCGACCCGGACCGGCTCCTGGTCGCTTGCCGATCATCTGCTGTCGACGCTCGTATTCATCGCGTTTTTGATCGAATTTCTCACCGTCAGACAGGCTGCGACCGGAACCTTCTTTATTCTCACCGCAATCGCGCTGATTGACTTGGTGGCCGGGTTCTCAGTCGCGATCCGGTCCGCCGGCCGCGATGTCGCAATCGGCTTGTGAACCGATCAGTTCGCCAGCGCCGTTTCTGCAAGCCGAACCCAGTATGATACGCCGTAGCTGATCGCTTCGTCGTTGAAATCATATTCGGGGTGATGCAGATTCGCCGTGTCGCCATTGCCCATGAATATGAAGGCTCCGGGGCGCGCTTCCAGCATGAAGGAAAAATCCTCGCCGCCCATCGTCGGATCGGTATCGGTGACGACACGGTTTGGTCCGGTGACCTGCTCGGCTACGGAGATCGAAAAGTCAGTCTGGTCGTCGTGATTGTAGGTCACGGGATAGCCGCGGTGGAAGTGAATGGACGCCGAGGCGTCGTGTGACGCGGCGATGCCGGTCGCGATCTGCTTGAGACGATCCTCGGCCATCTTGCGGACATCGGCGGAGAGGGTCCGGATAGTGCCGCCCAGTTCTGCTTCGGAGGGGATCACGTTGTGCGTGGTGCCCGCCTGAAATTTCGTTACCGAAACGACGACAGAATCGACCGGACTTGTGTTTCTCGAAGCAATCAACTGCAGACTAGAGACAATCTGGGCGCCGATGGCGATCGGATCGATCGCCTGATGCGGCATCGCCGCATGGCCGCCGCGCGCTTTAAGCTTGATCGAAAACTCGTCGGTTGCAGCCATTATGGCGCCCTTGCGAATCGCGAATTCGCCAACCGGCAGCCCCGGCAGATTGTGCATGCCATAGACTTCGGCGATGCCAAAGCGTTCCATCATCCCGTCATTGACCATCTCGCGGCCACCAGCGCCGCCTTCTTCCGCCGGCTGAAATATTACCGCTACAGCGCCGCTGAAATTGCGTGTCTCAGCAAGATATTTGGCGGCGCCCAGAAGCATGGCCGTGTGGCCGTCATGGCCGCAGGCGTGCATTTTGCCGTCAACTTCGGAACTCCAGGGCTTGCCCGTGGCTTCCTTGATAGGCAGTGCGTCCATATCGGCGCGTAATCCGATAACCCGGTCTCCGCCGCCCGATCCCTTGATAATGCCGACCACGCCGGTGCGCCCGATTCCGGTTATGACATCGTCGCAACCGAACGCCTTCAGCTTCTCCGTGACGAAACCCGCAGTCTTGTGGACATCAAACAGAAGTTCGGGCTGAGTATGGAGGTGGCGGCGCCACTGGGAGATTTCTTCCTGCATTTCTGCGGCTCGATTCAATATCGGCATTAATAATAACCTCGTTTTGTAGGTATTGGTTATTTTGTTATATGGCATATATGCCAGCTTGTCGGTACACACAATTCGCATTCTGCGAGAGGTTCGACGTGACAACATTTCGAAATAGGACCAATCCGGGTCCATTGCTTCTCCTGCTGAGCCTGTTGCTTCTGTTGACAGGACCGGCGCAGGCCGCCGGGCCCACCATTGTGGTGGATGTCGAAAGCGGCCGGGTGCTCGAGCATAATGACGCCTTCCAACGGTGGTATCCAGCTTCGCTAACCAAACTGATGACGGCCTATGTCGTATTCCGGGCCGTGCGCGCCGGCCAGGTCAGCATGGACTCTCTGGTAACCGTCAGCGCCGAGGCGGCCAAGGCGCCGCCCAGCAAGATGTATTACAAGCCCGGATCGCAACTTACCCTCGACAACGCCTTGAAGATCATTCTCGTGAAATCCGCCAATGACGTGTCGGAGGCGATCGCCGAATCGGTCGCAGGATCGCAGCAGGCATTTGTCGACCGAATGAACGCCGAAGCCCGTCGTCTTGGCCTCATGGATACGCGATTTGTCAATCCGCACGGCTTGCCAGGAAAGGGCCAAAGCACCACGGCGCGCGATATGGCGTTGCTTGGGATGGCCTTACACAACGAGTTTCCGCAATTTTCTCTCTATTTCAACCTGGAGGCGATCTCCACAGGAAAGCGAACATACGAGAATTACAATATTCTCATCGGCCGGTTTCGCGGCGCCAACGGCATGAAAACCGGCTTCATCTGCTCCTCCGGCTTCAACCAGGTTTCCTCCGCAACCCGCAATGGACGCACGGTCGTGTCGGTTGTTCTGGGAGCAAAGGATCAGGAAGAAAGAGCCAGTGAATCAGCCCGTCTGCTGCAAAAGGGACTAACCTCTTCGAAATTCGCCGCCCCTAGACTGGATTCCCTGAAGCCCTATGGCGCCAATAGGCTACAAACGGTCGACCTCAGACCGCAGATCTGTTCTGCGGAAGCGCGCAAGAACCGCAATCGGGTTACCGATGAGAGCGGCAATCTCAGCGTAACGTCCGCCTATATCCATCCGATGCGCCGGCCAGCGCGCGCGGTGTCCGTTGGCCTCGTCGGCAGCGTTAATCCGGCGCTCGCCGGGCGAAGAATTCCGGTGCCGAAACCCCGGCCCGCCCAGATTGGCCGCGGCGTTGTCGCGATCACGGCAGGCGCCTCCGCCGCGCCTGTATCGACCGGGCAGCCTGCGCCGGGTATGCCCGTGCCCCGGCCGAAGCCGCGGCGTTAGCGCAGGAGTTCGTGGTTATGGCTCCTGCAACGCCAATACCGGTTTCGATCGTCACGGGATTTCTCGGGAGCGGCAAGACGACGCTCCTCAACCGGCTTCTGAAAGATCCGTCTCTGGTCGACACTGCCGTGATCATCAACGAGTTCGGCGATGTCGGCATCGATCATCTTCTGGTCGAACAGTCCAATGACGGCGTGATCGAACTCTCGGACGGTTGTTTGTGTTGCACCATTCGCGGCGATCTCGTCGATACGCTGGCCGATCTGATCGATCGTCTTCAGACCGGACGCATCAGGGCGCTTAGCCGCGTGTTAATTGAAACGACGGGGCTCGCCGATCCTGCGCCGGTGCTGCAGGTTATCATGGCGCAGCCCGTGCTTTCGCAGGTCTATCGTCTTGACGGCGTGATCGTCACGGTCGACGCCGTCAACGGGTCCACGACGCTCGACAATCACGAAGAAGCAATCAAACAGGTAGCAATGGCCGACAGGATCGTTCTGACCAAAACGGACCTTGTCGATCGGGACTCACCGGAATTCGCACGTTTCACGACACGGTTGATGCAACTCAACCCGGGCGCGCCACAGGTGTCCGCCCAGGATGGCGGAGGGATCAAGGCGGAGCTGTTCGATTGCGGCCTCTACGATCCGGAGACCAAGACGGCTGATGTCTCCCGCTGGCTGAGAGACGCAGCTGTCGAAGAACATCACCATCACCATGGGCATGACGTCAATCGACACGATAGCCGTATTCGCGCCTTCACGCTGCAACACGACAAGCCAATCGATCCAGGCGCCTTTGAAACATTCATCGATCTGCTTCGATCGGTCCAGGGCGAGCGTTTGTTGCGCTTTAAGGCGATTGTGCGCCTTGCGGACAATCCCGATCGCCCGCTGGTCGTCCATGGCGTGCAGAGTGTTTTTCATCCGCCTGCGAGACTGGCCGCGTGGCCGGATGAGGATCGCAGAACGCGGCTGGTAATTATCTCCCGCGATCTCGATGAAAACTACGTCCGCAGGTTATTCGACGCTATTCTCGGCACGCCGAGCATTGACACGCCCGATCGCGAAGCACTTGCAAACAACCCACTCGCCGTCCCGGGCGTCCGGGCGGGATGAAAAGCGCTATCTCTTTTCGATCAGGAAACGATTGCCATCGGCGATCGTTGTGGTCTCGACCAGAAGGTGACCGGCCTCCTTGCAAAAATGCGGAATGTCGATAGCGGCGAGCGGGTCGCTGGTCTCGACCCAAATCCGGTCGCCTGCCTTGAGATTCTGCAGGCGACGCCGCGTCTTGAGAACCGGCAGCGGGCATTTCAGTCCGCGCAGATCATAGATCTCGGTCGTTGAGGACCGGGTCATTCCCTTTTCCAGACTTTCCACCAGGTTTTTTTGGATTTTGCATCCTGGGGTTGGCCGGCCTGCTGTTCTTCCGTGATTTCCGCCGTCTCCCGGGTTTCAGGTAGTTCGGGAGCCGTTCCTGGCGCCTCCGTTGCAGCCTGCTCCGCCTGCGGCGCGACCTCGCTAGTCGGCTGTGCCGCTGTTTCTTCCAGGAGTCCGGCCGTCGCCGGAACGTTACGCGCATTCCGGTTGTTGAGCTTCGGCGTGCTTTGTTCGGGGGTTGCCTGGGCTTCCGGAACAATCGAAACGACTCTCGGTTTCCGCTTTGCCTCCAGTTTGCTGACTTCAGCAGCGAATTCCGTGTTGTATGTGTCCAGGTAGGACGCATAGGCGAGCCGCAGCGATTGCGGTGCTTCCGACGGCGGGCAAGCCTGTCTGGCGTTGAACTCCTTGTCGTCGTCGGCGACCTGGTTAAACACGTATCTGCGGTCGCAAATGTCAACTTTCGGCGGCATCTTCGTGAGTTCGAAGTGATCGTAGCCGACTTTGAGCATCTCCCAGAATTCATAGTGATCGTTGCCGCGGTGCCGCGCCATGTTTTCGGCCGTCATGCGGAACGGATAGGCTTGCACCTGGAAGAATGGCTGTCCTCCACGAAAGGCTTCACGCGCAAAGGCGTAAATCTCGAGGACCTGTTCGTCGGTCATTGAATAGCATCCGGCGGAAGAACAGGCGCCGTGCACCATCAGATTGCTTCCCGTCCGGCCATGCGAACGATCATAGGTGTTGGGATAACCCATGTTGAATGCGAGATAGTAGTTCGACTTGGGATTCATCTGGTAAGGACGAATCTCGTAATAGCCTTCGGGCGCCTGCCGGTCGCCTTCCTTGAATTTCGGGCCAAGTTTGCCGGACCATTTGCAGATCTCGTATTCCTTGACCATGGCGTAACGGCCATTGGTCTTGGCTTTCCAGATTTCGAGAACGCCCTCTTCCTTGAAGATCCGCATCATGATCGGCGCGCGAACCCGCTGGTCGTGCGCCTTCATCTTGTTCACGAGCTTGTCCGGGAGAGGGTATTCAGCCTTGTTGTCGACCGACTCCAGCACATCCTGACAGGCTGTCAGCGCAAGGGACAGGCCCAAAACTGCGACAGTCGTTTTCAGACGACGGGCTTTGGTGATGTTTGCGACTGGCATTTCCGTCCCGGTTTTCGAAGTAGCCCTTGAAGGGCCTCACCCTGATCGACCAGAATTATGGCGAATATGGTTCACGAATCTTTACCACGATGCCGAATTTTGTACTGTGGAGCGTAAATATAAAGCAAAAACTGTGATTGTTGAACTCAATTTGATCTGACGGCTGGTAACAAATTGATCGTTATCCGCTGCGGCCGATCGCCAGAAACTTCTGCCGTCTTGCTGCAAGCAGCGTGTCTGCGTCTTTAGACATCAGTTCCTGCAGCGCCTTGTCTATGGTGTCGCCGGTGGCCGCAATCACCGCCTTGGCGTCCCGATGAGCGCCGCCAATCGGCTCCTTGATGACGCCGTCGACGACGCCGAGCGCCTGCAAATCCTGCGCTGTGATCTTCATGTTGGTCGCTGCGTCTTTCGCACGGGTGGCGTCACGCCACAGAATGGAAGCGGCCCCTTCTGGTGAAATCACGCTGTAGATGGCGTGTTCGAGCATGAAGACCCGATTGGCGGTTGCGATGGCGATTGCGCCGCCCGAACCGCCTTCGCCGAGAATAACCGAGATGATCGGAACCTTGACCTTCAGGCACACTTCAGTGGAGCGGGCGATCGCTTCGGCCTGTCCGCGCTCTTCCGCGCCGATGCCCGGATAGGCGCCGGACGTGTCGACCAGCGTAATGACGGGAAGCGAGAACCGGTCAGCAAGCTCCAGGATCCGAACCGCCTTGCGATAGCCTTCCGGTCTGGCGCTGCCGAAATTGTGCAGGATACGGGTTTTCGTATCATGGCCCTTTTCCTGGCCGATGATGGCGACCGCCTGCCCGCGAAAACGTCCAAGCCCGGCTTGTATGGCTTCGTCATTGGCGAATTTTCGGTCGCCAGCCAGTGGCGTGAACTCGTCGAAGAGGGCGGCGGCGTAATCGACGAAATGCGGTCGATCGGAATGACGGGCGACCTGCGTTTTCTGCCAGGGCGTGAGCTTGGAATAGAGTTCGGCCAGCGTATCGCGCGCCTTGATTTCGAGCTTCTCGATTTCCGAAGACGTGTCGATAATCTCGCCGTCTCCCGCGACCTTGCGGAGTTCGCGTATTTTTCCTTCAATATCGGAAAGAGGTTTTTCGAAATCGAGATAGTTGTGCATGTCTCTGTTTTTTTCGGATTGCCGGTGAGACGAAATGTGTTTCTTGGCTAAAAGTCAACGCGGTCTAAAGCAAGTAAAAACCGAAAAACCGGTCCAAAATGCGCATTATCCGGATTTTCTTGCAAGCGGATGGTGGTTCCTGACCAGTCTCTGCAACCGCTCCTCCAAAACATGCGTGTAAATCTGCGTCGTCGAAATGTCGGAATGACCAAGCAATTCCTGCACGACGCGCAGATCCGCGCCATTTTCGAGGAGGTGGCTCGCGAATGCATGGCGGACAACGTGTGGCGAGAGCTGTGATGATCGCATTCCACAGCGCACCGCCAGCGCCTTAAGGTCCCTTGCGAACACTTGGCGGGGCAGATGTCCGTCCGCCGATCGTGAGGGAAAAAGGAACGCCTGTCGATGTGGCGGCGTTTCGCGGCCGTTTTGCGTCATGGTGTCCAGATAGGCGGTCATCGCCTGGCGGGCGGTTTCCGACAGCGGCACAAGCCTTTCCTTGTCGCCTTTGCCGCGAACGATCAGGAAGCGCTTTTCCTCTTGCAAAGCAGCCGACAGCGGCAACGTGACCAGTTCGCTCACCCGCATGCCGGTGGCGTAAAGCAGTTCGAGAAGCAGCCTGAGACGCAGTCTGCCAAGCCTGGTTTGCGCATCCAGCCCCGGGACCTCGCATTCGAGTTGCGCCCTGTCGAGCAACTGGCTCACCTCCTTCGAAGAGATTGTCTTCGGCAGGCTGCGCATCTGGCGCGGGGCATCGAGATTGCCGGTCGGGTCATCGCCGCGGAGCCCTTCTGAGTAGAGAAAACGGTAGAACTGACGCATGGACGACAATCGTCTCGCCTGGGAGCTTGCGGCGAGACCGCGGCTGGCAATGTCGGCGAGATAAGCCCGCAAATCCTCAGTGGCCGCCCCTGTCAGGCCGCGTTTGCGACTGGCGAGAAATCCGTGAAGATCGGCGAGGTCGTTGCGATAGCTGGCGAGGGTGTTCTTTGATGAACCCCGCTCGGCGCTCATCATCTCCAAAAAGGTTTCGAGGTAGGTTCTGCCTGGATCTGACACGTTGCTCCCGCTATTGTTCAGGTCGTTGGAGGGACAGTAACCGTGATGTGGTTAAGAAGCCGCCAATTGCAGCGCTAATCCGGATTCACCCTGTCCGTCGGAATCCGGACGGTTATTTCCCGCGGTTTCGGCTCGACATAGGTCGTCAGCAAATACATCGACCCGTAGATCAGGCCGGCGATGACGGCGCAAAAAACCACAAGTCGGATCAGTGAAGGCATCGGCGCTTCCGTTTCCTGCATCCCATTCAGGCGAGTGCAACATTCGCCCTGTCTCTTTCAACTCCCTTTATGGCCTGAGCGTGTTGGCCATTTCAAGACTGGCTATCGCCCGATACCGTTCCGGTCGGCTGCTTGACGGGGGCTCGAGATTTGTTGATATCGGGATCCATGTTGCACGGTTCGATCCATGAATTCCCGATCTGAAGACAAGTCGTCGGCCCAGGCCGAATTGGTGCGCGACTTACTGGGGAAGCGCGCGCTGGTCTTTGTTGGGCTGATGGGGGCCGGGAAATCTGTTATTGGAAAGATGGTCGCCAACGCCATCGGTATTCCTTTCATCGATTCCGACAACGAAATCGAAAAAGCTTCGCGCATGCCGATTTCGGATCTGTTTGCATCGTATGGCGAGGCGGAGTTCAGGGCTCTGGAGGGGCGGGTGATCAGCCGGCTCCTCAAGGACGGGCCGATAGTCCTGTCGACAGGCGGCGGCGCCTTCATCAATCCGGCCACGCGCCAGGAGATCCTGCAAAGGAGCCTTTCGGTCTGGCTGAAGGCCGATCTTGACGTGCTTTGGGAGCGGGTGCGCCGCCGTAGCCACAGGCCGTTGTTGCAAACCGAAAATCCCAGACAGACCTTGCGAAATCTGATGGAGCAACGATATCCGATCTATGCTGAAGCCGATCTGGTGGTGAATTCGCGTGATGTCGCGAAGGATGTGATCGTCGGCGAGGTGATAAACGCCGTCCTTCAGATGAAACGAAACTATATGGATGCAGCGGGAGCAGCCAATGATGATTGAGGCGACGGAGGACGCGGATCGGGTCTTGGTTGATCTCGGCAATCGATCGTACGACATCCTGATCGGCGATGGTCTCGTCGACCGCGCCGGCAAGGGGATCGCGGAGCGTTTTCCAGGCGCGCGGGCCGCCATTGTCAGCGACGAGACGGTCGCAAGCCTTTATCTCGAGCGGCTCCGGAACAGTCTCGCGTCCGCCGGCGTTGACAACGCAGCGATTATCATGCCGCCCGGCGAAAAGACCAAAAGCTTTGAGCATCTGATGACCGTGGTTGACGAGATCCTTGCCGCCCGCCTTGAGCGGCGCGACGTCGTGATCGCGCTGGGCGGCGGCGTCATTGGGGATCTGACCGGCTTTGCCGCCGGCGTCGTTCGCCGCGGCATGCATTTTGTTCAGATTCCGACGACGCTGCTGGCGCAGGTGGATTCCTCTGTTGGAGGCAAGACGGGCATCAATTCGGCCCGAGGCAAGAACCTCATTGGCGTGTTTCATCAGCCGGCGCTGGTTCTTGCTGACACGAGCGTTCTCGACACGTTGAGCGCGCGTGAGTTTCGTGCGGGTTACGCTGAAACAGCGAAATACGGGCTTATCGACCAGCCGGAGTTCTTCGCCTGGTTGGAAGGGAACTGGAAGGACGTCTTCGCGGGGGGAGAAGCGCGCAGACGGGCGATCGCAACAAGTTGCCGCGCGAAGGCGGCTGTGGTCGCGGCCGACGAACGGGAATCAGGCGCGCGGGCGCTGCTTAACCTCGGCCACACGTTCGGCCATGCGTTGGAAGCCGCGGTTGGATACGACAGCAGCCGCCTCGTGCATGGCGAGGGCGTGGCGATAGGCATGGTTTTGGCGCATCAATTCTCGGTGCGGCTCAACCTCGCGAGCGTCGACGACGCAAGAAGGGTTGAGGCGCATTTGGCCGAGGTTGGACTGCCGACGACGCTGTCCGACATACCGGGCGACCTACCGCCGCCTGATCGTCTGCTGGAGCATATTGCACAGGACAAAAAGGTGGAGCGCGGACGCCTGACTTTCATTCTGACCAAAGGTGTAGGACAATCCTTTGTCGCCAGGGATGTCCCGGCTTCCGAGGTTGAGTTGTTCCTGAAGGAGAAATACGGGCAATGATCGGCGAATACTGGCTGATTCTCATTTTCATTCTCGTTCTTATTGTGGTTTCGGGCTTCTTTTCGGGGTCTGAAACCGCGCTGACCGCTGTTTCCCGGGCCCGAATGCATCAGCTTGACGCCAATGGAGAGGCGAGGGCCGGCATAGTCACGCGTCTGATCGCTCGCCAGGACCGGCTGATCGGCGCGCTTCTGATCGGAAACAATCTCGTCAACATTCTGGCCTCATCGCTTGCCACAAGCCTGTTTCTCGGCCTGCTTGGCGACAGCGGCGTGGTCTATGCGACGCTGGCCATGACGGTTCTTTTGGTGATATTCGCCGAAGTGCTTCCAAAAAGCTGGGCGATATCAACGCCTGATCGTTTCGCCATGGCTGTCGCTCCGGTGATACGCGTCTTTCTCGTCGTTGTCGGCCCTCTGTCGACCGGGGTGAACTGGATCGTGCGCAATCTGCTGGCGGCGCTCGGCGTCGAATTCTCGTCCGACCGCTCCATGTTGTCGGCGCATGAGGAGATACGCGGCGCGGTGGCGCTGCTGCACCAGGAAGGTTCTGTCATCAAGGCGGACCGGGACCGGCTGGGCGGCGTTCTCGATCTCGGCGAGCTCGAAGTGTCGGATATTATGGTGCATCGTACGTCGATGCGCATGATTAATGCCGACGAGCCGCCGGAAGAAGTCGTTCAGCAGATCCTCAAGAGCCCATACACCCGCATGCCGGTCTGGCGCGGCGAGAGCGACAATATCATTGGCGTCATCCACGCCAAGGACGTGCTCAGGGCGCTTGCCGGATCAGGCGCCAGCGCCTCCGAAATCGATATCGTCAAGATTGCCCAGAAACCCTGGTTCGTGCCCGACACCACAAATCTGAAAGATCAGCTCAACGCTTTCCTGCGCCGCAAGACCCATTTCGCGATCGTCGTGGACGAATATGGCGAGGTGGAGGGACTGGTTACGCTCGAAGACATCCTTGAGGAAATCGTCGGCGACATTTCCGATGAGCACGATCTCGACCTGCAAGGCGTGCGCCAGGAAGCGGACGGCTCGGTTGTGGTGGACGGCAATGTGCCTATCCGGGATCTCAACCGGGCGCTTGACTGGGAACTTCCCGACGAGGAGGCCACCACCGTCGCGGGTCTGGTAATTCACGAATCAAAGATCATCCCGGAGGAGCGGCAGGCCTTTACCTATTACGGAAAGCGCTTCATCGTGATGAAGCGAGACAAGAACCGCATCACCCAGTTGCGCATCCGTCCGCTCGCAGCCGATTCGGAGCGCTGATTGAAACTAACGTCGCGATGCTTCGCCAGGCGCGCGCGGTTCCACCGCGAGCGCATGCACGCCGTCAGCAAGTTCATCGGCAAGGATCTCGTTAACAGCCCTGTGACGAGCAAGTCGCGTCATGCCGTCAAATTTTTCGCTGGCGAGACGAACCCGGAAGTGGGTTTCGCCGGAACCGTCGAAGGCCTCCTGGTGCCCTGCGTGGAGATGACTCTCATTGATCACTTCAAGCTCGGTCGGCGAAAACGCCGCATGCAGCTTTTTTGTAATTCGTGCTTCAATCGTGTCAGATTTGTCTGTCATGAACGGTCAATCCTGCTATGCTATCGCGCCTTCGCACTTGCGAAGTAATGGCCATCGGCGTCAGCAGTTCCGATAATCGCGCGGATTGCTGAAAGTCAATTCTTGTTCATCGATTGTGAGATCACCATAACTGTGACTATGAAGCTGGATTCGAAATATTTTGACAGCATCCGTTCTTCCAAGAAAAAAGGCAAGAAGGGACCGGGCGCCGCAAAGCCCGACACGCCGATTTGCCAGTGGGACGGTTGCGAAAAGAAAGCCGAATTCCGCGCGCCGGTCGGTCGTGACGCGGAAGGTCAGTATTTCATGTTCTGCGCCGAACATGTGCGCGAGTACAACAAGGGCTACAATTATTTCTCGGGACTGTCTGACGGCGAGATCGCGCGCTATCAGAAGGAGGCCCTGACCGGCCATCGTCCAACATGGACCATCGGCGTCAACAAGACCTCAAAGGCGTCGCCGCGACACGCACAGACCAGATCAGGCAGCGCAGCGTCCTTCGCGAATATGCGCGATCCTTTCAGGTTGTTTGAGGAGGGCAAGGCCGGTCGCAAGCCGCAACCTCGGCAGCGCAAGCTGAAAACCCTTGAGGCCAAGGCTTTCGACACCATGGGTCTGGCCGCCAATGCAACCTCCTCGGACATTAAGTCGCGCTACAAGGAGCTCGTCAAACTGCATCACCCGGACGCCAATGGCGGTGATCGCCGCTCGGAAGAGCGTTTTCGGGCTGTGATACAGGCCTACCAATTGTTAAAGCAGTCCGGTTTCTGCTAGACGGTTCCTCAAGAGACCTTTGACAGTCATCAATCAAGCAGAATTGGACGGAGCGACCCCGGCGAGGATCGCGTTGGAGTTACAATGAACAAGATCGACCTGGACATAAACAATCTGCCGGACAGTACGGTGTCGGTGCGTGAACTCTTCGGTATCGACAGCGACTGGAAGGCGCCTGCCTACAGCCAGGGCGACGCATATGTGCCCGACCTCGATCCGGACTATCTGTTCGACAAGGAAACCACGATGGCGATCCTTGCGGGCTTCGCCCACAATCGTCGCGTGATGATCTCCGGATATCACGGCACCGGAAAGTCGACGCATATCGAGCAGGTCGCCGCCAGACTCAACTGGCCGTGTGTGCGCGTCAATCTCGATAGCCATGTCAGCCGTATTGACCTTGTTGGCAAGGACGCCATCGTTCTTCAGGACGGCCAGCAGGTCACGGAATTTCGAGACGGCATTCTTCCCTGGGCGTATCAACACAATATCGCACTCGTCTTCGACGAGTATGACGCCGGCCGGCCGGATGTGATGTTTGTTATTCAGCGCGTGCTGGAATCGTCAGGTCGCCTGACGCTTCTCGACCAGAGCCGGGTGATCCGCCCGCACCCCGCTTTCCGCCTGTTCGCAACAGCGAACACGGTCGGTCTCGGCGACACGACGGGCCTCTACCATGGCACGCAGCAGATCAATCAGGCGCAGATGGACCGTTGGTCGATCGTCACGACGCTGAACTATCTGCCGCATGACAACGAGGTTGATATCGTTATCGCTAAGGTGAAGAGCTTTACCACCGAAGAAGGCCGCGAAACCGTTTCCAAGATGGTTCGCGTCGCTGACATGACGCGCGCGGCGTTCATAAACGGCGACCTGTCAACTGTCATGAGCCCCAGAACGGTGATCACCTGGGCCGAAAACGCCGAAATCTTTGGCGATGTCGCCTTCGCCTTTCGCCTGACCTTTCTCAACAAGTGCGATGAGCTGGAGCGCACACTCGTGGCGGAGCAGTATCAGCGGGCCTTCGGTGAAGAACTGAAGGAAAGCGCCGCCAATATCGTACTCGACAGCTGATTACGCCATGGCGGGCCGTGGAGACAATTCGAAGGCGAAGCCGGGCGGACCGGTTGACGTTGAGCCGTTCAAGCGCGCCTTGACCGGCTGTGTCCGTTCGATCGCGAACGACGGAGAACTGGAAGTCGTTTTCGCCAATGACCGCCCCGGTCTCGCCGGTGAGCGGATGCGTTTGCCGGATCTTCCGAAAAAGCCAAGCCAGACGGACGTGCAGATCACCCGCGGCGTCGGCGATTCGCTGGCCCTGCGCAAGGCCTGTCACGACGCCACTCTCCACAATACGATGTCGCCTGCGGGCGAAGATGCGCGGCAGATCTTCAACGCTGTCGAGCAGGCCCGCGTCGAGGCTATCGGCTCAAACCGCATGGCCGGCGTCGCCGATAATCTGACCGCCGCGCTTTCCGACCGTTACGCCAAGTCGAATTTCGCTAACCTGACAGACCGGTCCCAGGCTCCTTTGCATGATGCTCTGGCGTTGCTGGTGCGTGAAAAACTGACGGGCCTCAAAGCGCCGGAGAGCGCCGGTCCGGTGGTCGATCTGTGGCGCGACTGGATTGAAGAGAAAGCCGGCGAAGACCTCACCCATATGGACGAGAAGATCGAGGACCAGAAAGGGTTCGCCCGGCTGGTGCGGGACATGCTCGCCCATATGGACGTCGCCGAGGAATATGGCGAGGACCAGGAGCAGTCCGACGACCAGGAAGACAGCAGCGACGACGACCAGCCCAGATCAGAAGAGGAAAACCAGCAGAGTTCGGAAGAAGAAGCCGGCTCTGAAGCCTCGCCAGCCGACGAGAACGAAGCCGCCGACGAGCAAATGGACGACGGCGAGATGGACGGCGCGGAACTGTCCGACGAAGATTCGCCGGACGATCTGGACGACGAAACCGAAACGCCCGGTGAAACGCGGCGCCCGAACACCCCTTTCGACGATCTCGACCAGAAGGTCGATTACAAGGTCTTCACGACCGCCTTCGACGAAATGATCGAAGCTGAAGAGCTTTGCGACGAAGCGGAACTGGAACGTCTCCGCAGTTTTCTCGACAAGCAGCTTGCCCATTTGCAGGGCGTTGTCGGACGGCTCGCCAATAGGCTGCAGCGCCGGCTGATGGCGCAGCAGAACCGCAGTTGGGAATTCGATCTCGAGGAAGGCTATCTCGACTCCGCCCGCCTCGTGCGCATGATCATAGATCCGATGCAGCCACTGTCCTTCAAGATGGAGCGTGACACCAATTTCCGCGACACAGTCGTCACGCTGCTGATCGACAATTCAGGATCCATGCGTGGAAGGCCAATCACGGTCGCCGCAACCTGCGCCGACATCCTGGCGCGAACGCTTGAGCGCTGCGGTGTGAAGGTCGAAATCCTCGGATTTACGACAAAGGCGTGGAAAGGCGGGCAATCGCGAGAAAAATGGCTGTCAGACGGCAAGCCGGCTACGCCCGGCCGTCTTAACGACCTCAGGCACATCATCTACAAATCGGCGGATGCGCCCTGGCGAAGGGCGCGCCGAAATCTCGGTCTGATGATGCGCGAAGGCCTGTTGAAGGAGAATATCGACGGCGAGGCGCTGATCTGGGCGCACAACAGGATGCTTGGACGTCCCGAACAGCGCCGGATTCTCATGATGATTTCGGATGGCGCGCCAGTTGACGATTCAACGCTTTCGGTTAATCCCGGCAACTATCTGGAGCGACATCTACGCGCTGTGATCGAGGAAATCGAAACCCGGTCGCCGATCGAACTGCTTGCCATTGGTATCGGTCATGACGTGACGCGTTACTATCGGCGCGCAGTCACCATTGTCGATGCGGAAGAACTCGCCGGCGCAATGACGGAACAGCTGGCAGCGCTTTTCGAGGAAGAGGACAGCTCGGCGAAGGGCGGTGGATACCGCCGGGCGGGGTAAGATCATTTGAACGGTAGAACTCTACCAGCCTCGATACTGAAAACGGCATTCTTTCTAATCAGTCTTGCGCTTGTTTCTTCTGTATGCGCGCTGGCGGCCCCCGCCGGCACTGAGAAGATCCCCGTACAGTCGGATGTAATAAATCGCTTTCGCGTCGGATCGACCGAGACACGTTTCGGATCGCTGGAATTTGTCGGAGGTCTCGAGCTTTCCTCGCACAGCAGCAAATTCGGCGGCATGTCTGCGATCCGGATGTTGGACGATCGCAACTTTCTGGGCGTCATGGATACTGGCTACTGGTATTTCGGGACGCTTGAACGCGACCAAGCTGGCCGGCCATCCGCCGTCACGGATTTTGCCGTTGGCAAAATCCTCGGAAACGGCGACGATAAATATGGTTCGGACGCTGAAGGTATGGTCATCGACGGCAACCGCGTTCTGGTGAGTTTTGAGCGCGACCATCGAATCGGAGCATTCGATCTCAACCTCATTCCGCGCAGTGCGGGCAAGAACCTGCCGCATCCAATCCCATTGCACGAATTCCGGTCAAATGCCGGGATGGAAGCAATAGCGAAAGCGCCATCCGGCGGAGCGCTGGATGGTTCCATCGTCGTCCTGACCGAAAAAAGCCTGGACAAGAAAGGCGATATATTCGCTGCCGTTCTTTCGGGTCCGCAAAAGGGCGTATTTTTCGTCAGGCGATGGGGCCGCTACGACATCACAGACGCAGATTTTTTGCCCGACGGCGCTCTTCTGGTTCTGGAGCGGCGCTTCAATCTTGCCGACGGTATCGGTATGCGGATCCGGCGGATCGCCGCCGGAGATATCAGGCCCGGCGCGACGGTGGACGGCGAGGTGATCATGGAGGCGAACCTCGCCAATCAAATCGATAATATGGAGGGGCTCGATGTGTTTGAGACCCCTGACGGCGGCACGCATATCATGCTGGTGTCCGACGACAACCGCTCGATTCTGCAGCGGACGCTGATGCTCGAGTTCCGGCTCGTGGATGAACCGAAGACCATGAATTGAACAGCTTGTTCAGGCTGTGGTCCTGGCCGGGTGGGTCCAGGCGATGACGACGCGGTAAGGCGCCAGCAGAGCGAGCGCTACCAACAACTTCACTGTCAGGTCGCCGATCGCCCAGGAGACCCAGCGGGGCGCATGGATATTGACGACGCCGGCAAGCGGCGCGAGATCGATAGCGAAAGCATCATTTGGACCGATGAAGCTGAAACCGGTGGCGAAGGCCAGCGAGAAGAATATCAGCGTATCGATGATCGACCCGAAAAACGACGAAACCAGCGGCGCGTGCCACCAGAACGAATTGCGCAGCCGGTTGAAGATCGTAACGTCGAGGAGTTGCGCCACCAAAAAGGCTGAGCCCGATGCAATAGCGATCCGAGGCGTCGAGAGATACCAGGACAGGAAAACCGCGAAAAGGAAGCCCGTAAAGACAACGACGCGCGCCCGTCTTGGCCCAAATTTTCGGTTGGAAAGATCCGTGACCAGGAAAGCGACCGGGTAGGTAAAGGCGCCCCAGGTCAAGAGGTCGTCCAGCTTGAGTTCACCCATTGTCAAAAAGACTGGGAACTGAACCAGATAGTTGGAGGCAATGACAACCAGGGCCATTGCGATGATGAAGGGGACGAGACGTCCGTACGTCGTTTCTGACGCAGATACAGATTTGTTGCTCTGCATTTTTTTATCCTGGGTGATGCCACCAGTTTGCCGTTGCCTGAGCAATGGACGTTGAAAAAATGCGGACCGGCAAACCCGATCCGCTGCTATACTTTAAGCTTGTCGCCTAATCAGGCGGCTGCTTCGGCCAGCTTCTTTGCAATTTCGCGCTTTATCAGGCGAGCGCGCTGGGCGAGCTGCTTCTCGTCAGCCTTCATCAGGAAAGCGTCGAGGCCGCCGCGATGCTCAACGGAACGCAGAGCCGCTGCGGAGATGCGCAGGCGGAAATTACGGTCGAGCGCTTCGGAATTCAGCGTGACATGGCACAGATTCGGGAGGAATTTGCGTCTCGTCTTGTTATTGGCATGGCTAACATTGTTGCCCGACTGGACGGCCTTGCCGGTCAATTCGCAACTGCGGGACATGGGTTTCACCTTCGGTTTCATTTGCCAATGGCTATGCGTGTCCGGTGCGTATGTCCGGCCGCGCCATTCTGGCCTGTCATTGGAAGTCGCGGTTCTATAGTCGCAGCCGCGCTGGCCGTCAAGCCTGTGGTCTGGAATTCCCTGCGGCTTTGCGGTACTGGCGTTCATTCACGCTTGGCGCGGATCCGACGCCGCTTAATCCGTTTATGGGACAGGTTACAGATGCGAGCAACCCTGATTGGCTTCAGCGCCATTTTGATGTGGTCGTTGCTCGCGCTTTTGACAGCTTTGTCCGGAGCGGTTCCGCCTTTTCAACTCGCGGCCATCTGCTTTCTCATCGCGACAGTGATCGGTTTGGCGTCCCTGTCGTCACGGCCGGGAAGCTACCGCGCTTTGCGTCAGCCCTGGCCGGTATGGCTGCTGGGCGTTGGCGGATTGTTCGGATACCATTTTTTCTATTTTACGGCGCTGCGCAATGCGCCGGCCGTGGAAGCGGGTTTGATCGCCTATCTCTGGCCTCTACTGATCGTGGTCGGCTCTGCGCTTCTGCCTGGAGAAAAGCTTGGCTGGCACCATGTGGCCGGAACGCTTGCGGGACTCGCCGGAACCGTGCTGATCATCGCGGGCAAGGGGCTCTCCTTCGAAACCCAATACGTTTTCGGATATGGGACGGCGCTCGCCTGCGCTTTCATCTGGTCGACCTATTCGCTGGTGTCCAGGCGCTTCGGCGCCGTGCCGACAGACGCGGTGACCGGCTTTTGCGCGGCGACGGCGGCGCTTGCTCTCGTTTGCCACCTGATCTGGGAACAGACCGTCTGGCCGTCCGGGGCAACCCAGTGGCTGGCTGTTCTTGGCCTCGGCCTGATGCCGGTCGGCGGCGCGTTCTATGTCTGGGACTATGGCGTCAAGCACGGCAATATCCAGATTCTCGGCGCATTCAGCTATGCTGCGCCGCTGTTTTCGACGCTGATCCTGATTGCCGCTGGCATTGGCGAACCGAGCTGGCGCATTGCTGTCGCCTGCGTGCTGATCACCGGCGGCGCGGCGCTTGCCGCCAAGGAACTATTGCGACGCAAACGTTGACGGCCGTCAGAAGTTGTCTTTGCGTTTGCGTATCTCCGCGAAGACGGCGACATCGTCCGCATTGGCCATGCCGAGCACCTTTCGGATACCGGGATCGGAGGCCCGCAGGAACGGATTGGTTCGTTTTTCAAGGCCGATTGTTGTCGGAAGGGTGGGTTTGTCTTCAGCCCTGAGCGCCTCGATTTCCCGCACCCGGGTTGACAATTCCCCGTTGTCGGGATCGACGGTCACCGCGAAGCGGGCGTTGGAGAGCGTATATTCGTGGCCGCAATAGACCTGCGTGTCATCCGGCAGGTCTGCAAGTTTCTGCAGCGAATTATACATCTGGGGCGCTGTTCCTTCGAAGATCCGGCCGCAGCCCAGCGCAAACAGGGTGTCGGCCGCGAACACTGTCTTCGCGGCGGGAAAGTAATAGCTGATATGGCCGAGTGTGTGGCCAGGCGTCTCGAGCACCTGAACCTCGAAGCTGCCGAAGGTGAACATATCGCCCTGGCCAACCGGTTTGTCGATGCCCGGAATCTTCTTGGCTTCACCGGCCGGACCGATGATCGTCACCCCGAATTCTTTCTTCAACGCCTTGTTCGCGTCCACATGATCCTGATGGTGATGCGTCGTCAGGATGTGGGTCAGCTTCCAGCCAGTGCGCTCAAGCGCCTCGAGGATCGGCCCTTCCTGGGGCGCGTCGATCGAGGCGGTGTCTCCGGTTTTCGGATCATGGATCAGAACGCAGAAATTGTCGCTCCGGCAGATGAACTGTTCGATTTGCAATTGCGGCAAAGCGTCCTCCTGTGTTGTATCATGCGAACTTCATGCATGTATGCAACATGCAGACGATAACTTCAAACTGCTGTTTTACCGCCATGGTGGGCGTCATCTATGCACACAGATATTGTTGAACTGAGACAGTTTTATCAGTCCCATCTTGGTCGTTT
Source organism: Hoeflea sp. CAU 1731 (assembly GCF_039888615.1). Classification (NCBI taxonomy): domain Bacteria; kingdom Pseudomonadati; phylum Pseudomonadota; class Alphaproteobacteria; order Hyphomicrobiales; family Rhizobiaceae; genus Hoeflea; species Hoeflea sp. CAU 1731. The sequence goes on from NZ_JBDQQS010000009.1 coordinate 96,912, forward strand.
GGCGCGCAATGCAATAACCATGGCCCTTTCAACGCTTTGGGTATCCCTGCCTGACGAGCGCCTTATGGGGCTAGGCTACACGACGCCCTATCTCGACCGGTTCGGTACGGACGCCGAGCGCAGGCTGGCCTTCATGCCGGCCGGCCAGGGAGCGGTTCGCTGGCCGTCCCAGAAGGCGTGCGCTACGGCGCTGGTCTTCGACGAGGAATTGCCACTGCCGGATTCCGCCCTCGATCGAATCCTGATGGTCCATGCGCTGGAATTCGCTGAGAGTCCGCGCGAAACCCTGATGGAGGCCTGGCGGGTGCTGTCCCCGGGCGGGCGGTTGGTGATCGTGGCGCCGAACCGAAGAGGCGTATGGGCGCGGATGGAACACACGCCATTCGGATCCGGCACGCCCTATTCGCGCAATCAGCTGACGCGCCTTCTGCGCGACGCGAATTTCACGCCGGAAGCCTATTCCGAGGCGTTGATGTTCCCGCCGTCGCGGTGGCGCTCGATACTGAGCGTCACGCGTACCCTTGAACGGGCCGGTCGGCGCTATTGGCCTTTCCTGAGCGGTGTGGTGATCATCGAGGCGCAGAAGCGGTTATATCAGGGTCTGCCTGTCGCAGAACGCAGCTCGCGGCGCGTTTTCGTTCCGGTGCTCGCGCCGCAGGGCGTAACACGGGTTCAGCGGATCAAGGCAAAACCGGAAGGCAACGCCCACTTAGTTTGAAGGCGCTTCCAGAAGCTTGCGGACCTCGCTCGCCGGTACGCCGAGATTGGATCCGCCATATTCCGGCAGGATCGCCGAATTGACGGCGATCACTTCGCCGTTGATATCGAGAACAGGCCCGCCGCTGCCGCCTCGCGTCGTTTCTGCGTCATAGGCGATGATCCCTTCGGAAACTCTGGCGACGATGCCGCGGCTGGCAAGCGGTTCGATGTGGCCGCTTTCAGCGAGACGCGCCGCCACGTCCCAGAAGCCGGTTTCTCCGAGTGTTTTCAGGTTTTCCACAAATCGGTTGCCCGCCTGAACGAGCAACGCCTTTAGGCCTGTCGGGTATCCCATCAAAATAATGGCGTCGCCCGGTAGCGCTTGCCGTTCGGACAGGACGAGGCCGTTCGTTTCCCGCGAAAGATTGGCGGTTTCCAGCAGAGCGATGTCCGCGGTTTCGCTGACACGCACGACCGCAAGATCCATTATATTGGAATCGCCGGGCGCATAGGCCAGAAACCGGATCATTACCGGCTCCAGACCGCTTGCCCCGAGTGTCTCGATATTCGCGTCATTTTGCCATGGGACGCCGATATGCCGATTGGTGACGATGAGGGGGTCGCTTCCGACAAAAAAGCCGGAGCCGGTGAATTGACGTTCGGCGACCGGGCCGTCGCCTTCCAATGATAGCAACGGCAATCCGTTCGGAAGTGTCAGCGGCGCGCCATCGGGGCCGATAACCTGCCGCAGCATGCGTCCGTCAGACGTATTGCGAAATCCGTAGGCGCCCTGGATGAAAACCACTGCGGAGCGGGCCGCGGCTATGATTTCAGTGCTCGCCGTCGAACGTCGTTCGATTTCGGAGACCCGCTCGGAAGTGACGCCGATACGACTTTCAAAGTCACTCTGAAGTGTTTCCAGGTCTTGCGGAGTTATGGCCTCCTGGCGAGAACGGGCGAGCACACGGGAGAAATGTTCGAGTTCCGCCACGCCGCTTTCAATCTGTAGCCGCTGCAATTCGTTCATGCGGTATTGCTGGAAGACGAGAAAGCCGAGCGCAGCGATGCTTATGAGCATCGCTATCCGGAAAAGCACCGTGGTATCGCTCGTCAGGCGGCGCGCTGTCTGGCTGCAGGATCGCATGAGCCTTACCGCCACAGGCCGCCGACTGTTGCGGAAATAGGCGGCCGTGTCGCTGAAGATGCTGGCGACGCTGTCATGCATCTTGCGGCTGTTCGCATAGAGGTAATAGCGCGACATCGGTCCGTTCTCGCCGAACTCGATCATGTCGTGATGCCTGAGCAACTGGGCGCTGGCCGGTTGTCCGTTGATCCACAATGGACGGCCGTCAACCGCCTCGATTGAATAATGGTTGCTGTCTGACCGTTTGAGACGCGCAACAGGCTCAGGCGTTCGGCGGTCCTTGTCCGAGGCCATGCAGATACGGCCGTCGGTGCGTAATCCGAGTTCGATTTCCGGTTGCCAGAGCCACGACACCGAACCGCGCGAGGGGCCGGTCAGGTGCTCGAGAGCCGCCACCGCCTGCGTGTCTTCCAGATCGATCGTGCCTTTCGACGCCTCGGCTTCCATTGCCTTTCCTGCTAGTGCCCCGAATCTGAAGTTCGTTACATCCTGCAGCACGATTTATTCGAACTTCACATTCGATAAGGGCACTAGCAAGATAATGATTCTAGTGTGGTTTACGGATTTGAAGTTCCTGTATGAGACAGCTGCTACAATGTAAGCAACTTCAAATCCACCACACTAGAGCGGAATGTCATAGATGTAGTGTATCGGGACGATCGTGCAAACTGCCGGGAGACAGTCATTGATCGAATACTTGCGCAAGGCTTTGGAAGTGTTCGCTGGCTGGCGCCAAGCCGTAGTCGTGGACCTGATGCGCCAACTCCGCTGGTCGTTCCTGCCGCCGCTTATGGTTTATCTCGCAGCCGGCGTTTCCGGCCTTACCGGCATCGTCGGCGCATTCTACGTCAAGGAATATCTGGGCCTTTCAGCAGCCTTCATTGCCGGGCTCGCCTTCTGGGCGGGGCTGCCATGGGCGCTGAAGATGCCGCTCGGTCACCTTGTCGACCTGATCTGGCGATGGAAGTCCCTGCTTGTCTTTCTTGGCGCAGGGCTTATCGCGACCAGCCTGATGATCATGTACGCCATCGTGTCCTGGCCCTTGGACATGGCGGCGATCATGCCGCTTGAAGCCTGGTATGTGGTCAGCCTGTTGCTCGCTCCCTGCGGCTACGTGATCCAGGATTCAGTCGCTGATGCGATGTCGGTCGAGGCCGTGCCAAAGGTCGACGAGGAGGGGCGCCCGTTCACCGAAGCGGCCCAGAAGGCGATGCACACGACGATGCAGACCCTCGGACGCATTGCGTTGATCAGCGGCCTCGTCGCGGTCGCGGCCCTCAACATCTTCATGTTCTCAGGCATCGAGAGCATGGATGAAGGCCAGAAGACGGACACCTACGCCCGTATCTATCTCTATGCACTGGTCATCCCTGTTATCTCGATTTCCGGCGTTATTCTTGCAGAGTTTATTCGCCACCGCCGTCGACGCGCCTTTCTTGAACAGGGCATGGACGAGGAAAGCATCAGCGATCTCCTCGACCGCCCCGACGAGAATGTCGAGCCGAATTACTGGTTTTTCGGCGGCGGCCTCGCCTTCGTCGCGCTCACCTTGACCGTCGGCCTGTCCGATCTTGCCTGGTCACAGGAGATTGTCTTCGCCGGCTCAATGATCATCGTCCTGATACTGATGCGCCAATTGATCGCCGTGCTCGAACCCGACCGGGCGCGTATTCTGGTCGGCACAGCGATCATTATCTTCGTTTTTCGCGCCGTGCCTTTGCCCGGTCCCGGGGCAACCTGGTTTCAAATCGATGTCCTCGGCTTCGATCAGCAGTTCCTTTCGATCCTCTCGTTGATTGTTTCGCTTCTGACGCTTGCCGGAATGATCGTCCTGCGCCCGCTGATGGCGTCGCATTCGATCGTCTATATCGTCGCGTTGCTGACGCTGGCGTCTGGCATTCTTTCATTGCCGAATATCGGATTGTATTACGGGGTTCAGGAATGGACCGCGCGCCTGACCGGAGGCGTGGTCGACGCGCGCTTCATCGCCATCATGGATACGGCGCTGGAATCGCCACTGGGCCAGGTAGCGATGATTCCGATGCTCGCCTGGATCGCGCGCAACGCACCGGCGGAACTCAAGGCGACTTTCTTCGCGGTGATGGCGTCGTTCACCAATCTGGCTTTATCTGCAAGCAGCCTCTTTACCCGTCATCTCAACGAGATATTCGTCGTGACACGCGAGGTGACGGATCGCGAGACAGGCGCGATCGTCACGGCCGCGGATTACAATCAGCTCGGCGTTCTGCTTATCCTGGTCGCGACGATCTCGGTCGTGGCGCCGCTGCTAGCGATATTCATCGTGCAGATGTCGCCGCTGCGGACAAACGAATAGCCGTCAGATTGACGGACGTTCAACGCCTTTTGCTTCGAACTCAGCCTCGAGACGTTTCTCAAGTTCTACGAGATCCTGGGGCAGAGGCTGGCCCGTCGCGCGAAGCTGACTCAATTCCATATGGATCTGAAGCAGCAATTCGCGGGTGTCCTCCGGCTGGTTCTCCATATCGACGAACATCATGTTCAATCGTGTAATCAGGTCTTCAAAAACCATGCCGCAGGCATCTCCTCTTGCGCAGGTTGACGGGTCGCGACGTTTGTCAGCTTTTCAGCCAATGTCAAGACGCAGCCCGCCTGCCGTTTAATGTTGGTCACGTTCAAGTTTGGCTGCCCATCGACGCAGCCTGCTGTCTGAGAATTCCGACCAATAATCGCGCGGGCTTCAGTCGCCCAGTGAATCCAGTTTTTCCTGGAGTGAGCGCAACTGGTCTTTCAGGTCCTGAATATCCTGATTGCCCGATTTGGATTTGGGGCTGCTGGCGGGTGTGTTCCCGGCGGTCTTTGCAAATGGCGAAAACATCTGCATGGCCTGCTGGAACATCTCGGTGTTGCGGCGCACCTGGTCCTCGACCATCTGTATCGGCGCCTGCATGTTGCGCGTGATCGGCGTTTCGCCAAAAGCCTTGGTGAGCTGTTCGCGCATCTGCTCTTGCTGGGCGCCGAAGGCGCTCATGGAATGCTCCAGATAACTCGGAACCAGCATTTGCATCTGGTCGCCATAATAGGTGATGAGTTGTCGCAGAAAGGAGACAGGCAAGAGCGTGTTGCCGGTCTTCGATTCCTGTTCGAAGATGATCTGGGTGAGCACAGAATGCGTGATGTCTTCACCGGACTTGGCGTCGATGACCACAAAATCGTCGCCATCCTTCACCATGACCGCCAGATCATCGAGCGTCACATAGGTGCTCGTGCCGGTGTTATAGAGCCGCCGGTTGGCGTATTTTTTGATGACGGTCTGACCATCTACTTTGGTCATTCACACGACCTCCCTGTCGGCGCTTCCCGGACTTCGGGCATGATACGGTATCCGTACAATAGACAACAGATGAACACGAGCCGAAAAAAAAGTATAGCATGTTTTGCACATTTTTGTGCAACGCCGCAAAAGTTTTAGGCATAAGTGCCATGAAACCCGCGGGCGGATGACCGTCTGCGGCGGGAAGCCGGTTTGACTTCCTGACTGTCCTCGGTCAGTCTCAAACCACACAGTATAACCATCTTTATAGGGAAGAATCATGTCAACACCATCAGTCGTCATCGCCAGCGCGGCGCGCACCGCGGTTGGTTCTTTCAATGGCGCGTTCGCGAACGAACCCGCCCACAAATTGGGCGCGACTGCAATCTCCGGCGCGCTGGAGCGCGCGGGCGTGCAAGCTGCCGAGGTCAATGAGGTGATCATGGGGCAGATCCTGTCTGCCGGCGAGGGCCAGAATCCTGCCCGTCAGGCCGCCATGGCCGCCGGCATTCCGGCCGAAGCGACGGCTTGGGGACTGAACCAGCTCTGCGGATCGGGCCTTCGCGCGGTCGCCGTTGGCATGCAGCAGATCGTCAGCGGAGACGCGGACATCATCGTTGCGGGTGGGCAGGAATCGATGTCCATGGCTCCGCACGCCGCGCATTTACGCGCAGGCAAGAAGATGGGCGACCTGCAAATGATCGACACGATGATCAAGGACGGCCTGACCGACGCTTTCTATGGTTACCATATGGGCAATACGGCGGAGAATATCGCCTCTCGCTGGCAGCTGACCCGCGATGAGCAGGACACATTCGCCGTCGCGTCCCAGAATAAGGCGGAAGCCGCGCAGAAGGCTGGCCGTTTCGACGATGAGATCGTTCCCTATACCGTCAGCAGCCGCAAGGGCGACATCGTTGTCGACAAGGACGAATACATCCGCTACGGCGCATCGGTCGAACAAATGGCGAAGCTGCGCCCGGCCTTCGCCAAGGACGGCACGGTGACTGCCGCCAACGCTTCCGGAATTAACGACGGGGCGGGCGCAGCCGTCCTGATGAGCGAAGCGGAGGCGCAAAAGCGCGGGATCACGCCGATGGCGCGCATCGTTTCCTGGGCGACCGCAGGCGTCGACCCGCAAATCATGGGCACCGGCCCAATTCCCGCATCGCGCAAGGCGCTTGAGAAGGCGGGCTGGTCGATCGGCGATGTCGAGCTTGTCGAGGCCAACGAAGCGTTCGCGGCTCAGGCCTGCGCCGTCAACAAGGATCTTGGCTGGGATCCGGAGATCGTCAATGTGAATGGCGGCGCTATTGCAATCGGTCACCCGATTGGCGCGTCAGGCGCCCGAATTCTCAACACGCTGTTGTTTGAAATGCAGAGGCGCGAGGTCAAGAAGGGACTTGCCACCTTGTGCATCGGCGGCGGCATGGGCGTCGCAATGTGCGTTGAACGGTTCTGATAGTCAGTGCGGCGGAACGGCCTGACTGCCGTTTCGCCTCATCAATAAATTTGCAGGGAGAAAAAGCCATGAGCAGGGTTGCAGTTGTTACGGGTGGGTCACGCGGGATTGGCGCCGCCATATCGGTCTGCCTGAAGGATGCAGGCTACAAGGTCGCCGCCAATTACGCCGGCAATGACGAAAAGGCCAAGGCATTCAACGAGGAAACCGGGATACCGGTCTACAAATGGGACGTCTCGAAATATGAGGCCTGCGTCGAAGGGCTTGCCAAAATCGAAGCTGATCTCGGACCCGTGGACGTACTGGTCAACAATGCCGGCATTACCCGCGACGCCATGTTCCACAAAATGACGCCGGAAAACTGGAACGATGTTATCAACACCAATCTGACCGGTCTGTTCAATATGACCCATCCGGTCTGGCCCGGCATGCGCGACCGCGGATTCGGGCGCATCATCAATATTTCTTCCATCAACGGTCAGAAAGGCCAAATGGGGCAGGCCAACTATGCGGCTGCAAAGGCCGGTGACATTGGATTCACCAAGACGCTTGCCCAGGAGGGCGCGGCGAAGGGCATTACCGTAAACGCAATATGCCCCGGCTATATCGGCACGGAGATGGTGCGCGCGGTTCCCGAGAAGGTGCTCAACGAACGCATCCTGCCGCTAATTCCGGTTGGACGGTTGGGAGAGCCGGAAGAAATAGGGCGCTGTGTGGTCTTCCTCGCGTCCGACGACGCCGGCTTCGTGACCGGTTCCACGCTGTCCGCCAATGGCGGTCAATACATGACCTGATTTCGACCTTCGGGGCCATCCAGGAAACCAGTCGGGTCCCGAGTATGCAGGGCGAAGGCGACGCGTGACATTCAATCTATGGGCGCAATTGGTTAACGCCGGCGGTCAATCCTGACCGAATAAAGTCGCGAAACCTGCGTCCCTGTTGTGGTTGACTCTGAAAGAATATCCATATGTTGTGTGAACAATTCAGGAACATCGTCAGGTAAGCGATTCGTCGCTGATTCGTTCCGCTTTTGATCGAAATCTTAACGGAAATCGCTATATGGAGACGAGTACCGTTAACTTTCTGTCAAGAATTTCCCGGAATTTACAAATGTTTAACCATGAACCGCGCAGGCGAACCGTCGTGTTCTCATCAAAGGTTAACGGGCGGTGAGATTCTTGTCCAAATTGCCATACGCGGGTCTTGAAGGGAATCACCATCTTGTGTCGATCGACCAATACAGGCGCATATATGGCCGTGAACAAAACCGGAATCGGCTTGAGTCAGTGATTCGTCGCCGATTCGTTCTCAGCATGTTCCGAAAGTTAACATCGCGTCCTGGCGAGACGGCGCCGGCGGACCGCGGCGGCGGCATTGACGTCCCGACTTCGCCGGATTTCATCGTATCATCTGATTGACGCCACGATCGATTTTCAAGATGTCCGTATTGATGCAGCACCCTGAGACCGCCAGCAGCCAGCCCATGATCCTCTCCGGCCGTGGTGTCACCGCCGTGCTTGGGCCGACCAACACCGGCAAGACACACTACGCCATCGAAAGAATGGTGGCGCACAAATCTGGCGTGATCGGTTTGCCGTTGCGGCTTCTGGCGAGGGAGGTCTATGGTCGGATCGTACAACGCGTCGGAGCAGACAAGGTCGCGCTTATCACGGGTGAAGAAAAGATTTCCCCAAACGGCGCCGTCTATTCTGTCTGCACAGTCGAGGCGATGCCAAGGCAGACGGACGCTGCGTTTGTGGCGATCGACGAGGCGCAACTCGCTGGCGATCTCGAACGTGGGCACATATTCACTGACCGCATTTTGCATCTGCGAGGTCAGGAGGAGACGCTGCTGCTGGGGGCGGCGACCATGCGGCCTATCCTGGAAAAACTGCTTCCCGGCTTGACCGTCGTGTCGCGGCCGAGATTGTCGCATCTCGCCTATGCCGGCTCGAAGAAGATCACCCGGCTGCCGCGCCGCAGCGCTGTCGTGGCGTTCTCCGCCGAAGAGGTATACGCGATCGCCGAGCTGATCCGGCGCCAGCGCGGCGGCGCAGCGGTGGTTCTCGGCGCACTGAGCCCGCGCACCCGCAATGCCCAGGTCGCGCTCTACCAGGAAGGCGATGTCGAATACCTGGTCGCCACCGATGCGATCGGCATGGGCCTCAATCTCGACGTTGACCACGTTGCGTTCGCGCAGGACAGTAAATTCGACGGGTTTCAGTACCGCAATCTGACACCGGCGGAAATGGGCCAGATCGCCGGGCGCGCCGGCCGCCATATGCGCGACGGCACATTTGGCGTCACCGGACGCGTCGCGCCCATGGTCAATGAGACGGTCGAGAGGATGGAGAGCCACGAATTTCCACCGGTCAAGCTGCTACAGTGGCGCAGCAAGCGCCTTGATTTCAATTCGCTGGACGCATTGCGTCAGTCGCTGGAGGCAACGCCGCCCGTGCAGGGTCTAACCCGGGCGCTGCCTGCGGTCGATCAGCGGGCGCTGGAACGGTTGTCGCTGGATCCCGAGATTCGCGACATGGCGCGCGGCGCCGATCGGGTGGAACTGTTGTGGGACGTCTGTTCATTGCCTGATTACCGACGCATAACGCCTTTGCAGCATACCGACCTGATTGCGACAATTTATCGTGACATTGTTCGTCTTGGGACCGTAAAGGAAGATTATCTGGCGGAGCAGGTGCGACGGGCGGACCAGACCGGCGGCGATATCGATACGTTGTCGGCGCGCATATCCCAGATCCGGACCTGGACCTATGTCTCACATCGGTCTCACTGGTTGGAGAATCCGTCACACTGGCAGGAAAAGACCCGGGAAATCGAAGATCGGTTATCGGATGCACTGCATGAAAGGTTGACGAAACGCTTCGTTGACCGCAGGACATCTGTGCTCATGAAGCGGTTGAGAGAGAACGCGATGCTTGAAGCTGAAATTGGTGTCGATGGCGATGTATTCGTCGAAGGCCATCATGTGGGACAATTGTCGGGATTCCGGTTCACGCCGGATTCATCGGCTGAGGGACCGGACCAGAAAGCCGTCCTGGCTGCGGCGCAGAAGTCGCTCGCCATCGAGTTCGAGGCAAGAGCCGCGCGTGTGCATGCATCCGGCAATCATGATTTCGCCCTCGGCTCCGACGGCACTGTGCGATGGCTTGGCGATCCCGTTGCAAGGCTCGCCTCCAGCGACAGCATTCTCGCGCCGCGCATAATCCTGCTTGCCGATGACCAGCTTTCGGGCCAGGCGCGAGACGTGGTGACGGCGCGGATCGAACGCTTCGTCCACCATCACATCTCAACGATCCTGAAACCGCTCGACGACCTCGCAAAGGCCGAGGATCTCGAAGGCCTCGCCAAGGGCCTCGCCTTCCAAATCGTCGAGGGGTTAGGCGTCCTGTTTCGGCGTGACGTCGCCGACGACGTCAAGGCGCTTGATCAGGAGGCGCGCGGTTCGCTGCGGCGCTATGGCGTGCGGTTCGGCGCCTATCATGTTTTCATGCCTGCATTGCTTAAGCCGGCTCCGGCCGAGATCATCACCATGCTCTGGGCGCTGCGCAATGAAGGTTTCGACAAGCCGGGATACGGAGAAATCGCGGCGGCTTTGGCTGCGGGCCGCACCTCGATTGTCACCGATGCGGAATATCAACGCGATTTCTACCGGCTTGCGGGTTTCCGCTATCTTGGCAAGCGCGCCGTGCGCATCGACATTCTCGAGAGACTGTCCGATCTTATTCGACCGCTCCTGCAATGGAACCCAGGAAACGGCGTTCCGCCGGAAGGCGCCTATGATGGGCGGCGTTTCTCGACGACGCCGGCTATGCTGTCGATCCTGGGCGCTACGCCGGACGACATGGAAGAAATTCTGAAAGGTCTTGGCTACCGGTCAGAGGCCATCGAACCGGCGGTGGCAAAAGCGCACCTGGACGCGATACGCGTGAAGGCGTCGCCCGCGGAGGTCGAGGGCGTAAAAGCCAGCGAGGCTTCGATGGAGGCTGGACCGGAAGCCGGAGCTGCCGAGAAGACGGAAGACACTTCGACTGAGGAATCCGCGTCAGAGACGGGAGACGAAGCCAAGGTTGGCGAGGCGCCTGAACAGGACGGACAACCGGCTGAAGCCGGCGCGACGGCGCAAGCGCCTGTCGAGACGCAAATAGCCTCGCCTGAGACAACCGCAGACGCTATTCAGGCTCCTGCAGAGGAGGCCGCCGAGGAGGAGCCGAAGCCGGTATTGCTTTGGCGTCCGGCCGGCCGCAATGAGAACAAAGGTCATCGTCAGCATCGGCAGGGCAATCGTCAAAGACAGGGAGCCGGACGCGGCAAGGGCGACGACCGAAACCAGCCTCACCGCAACAGTAAAGGCAAACCGCCGCGTCATGGCAAGAAGCATGGAGATCATGGAAAGCCGCGCCCGCCGCGCAAGGAAAAGCCAATCGATCCGGATTCGCCATTCGCCAAGCTTGCCGCGCTGAAGGAGCAGATGAACAAGTAGTGTGCGCCTCGCAGAGGATCGACAAGTGGCTATTTTATGCGCGTGTCCTCAAATCTCGGTCGCTGGCGGCGAAACTCGTCCAGAAGGGCCGGGTGCGCGTCAATGGCGACAAGATCGACAGGGCGAGCCGCATGATCGTTGCGGGTGATGTGCTGACGATAACACTGGACCGCGTCATCAAGGTTCTGGAGGTGGCGGATCCGGGAACGCGCCGCGGTCCCTACGAGGAAGCCCGTCAGCTCTATCGCGATATTTCACCCGAGCCGTCTCCTGAAAAAGACAAGACGCCTGTCGCCATGGTTCCGTTGCGGGAAGCCGGAAGCGGTAGGCCGACAAAACGCGATCGACGCCAGATCGATCGATGGAAGGCGTTGACGGACGAATAGGCGCTCTAGGCGTGCATTCTTGGCGCCGGTTTTACTGTTCGGTCTGTGCTTGTGCGAAACGTTCCCTGAAATGGCGCAGAAAAAGAAGAATTTTTCTGGAGCATTGCGGCAAAAAGGTGAGACTGCGCTGCGTGTAGAAATGGCGCACTTGCCAATGCAAAACAGACTCGCTACCTGAACCGGAGAATATTTGTTCGCGGTTCAACGCGGGCGTCACCGGAGCCTTTCATGACCTACATCGTCACCGACAACTGCATCAAATGCAAATATACCGATTGCGTCGAGGTGTGTCCGGTAGACTGCTTTTACGAAGGCGAAAACATGCTCGTCATCCACCCAGACGAGTGCATCGACTGTGGCGTTTGCGAGCCGGAATGTCCTGCGGAGGCCATAAAACCGGATACTGAACCAGGTCTCGAAAAGTGGCTGCAGATTAATACGGAGTTCGCCGAAAAATGGCCTAATATCACCATCAAAAAGGATTCTCCGGCGGATGCCGAGGAGTTTGATGGAAAGGACGGGAAATACGAAGACTATTTTTCTCCGGAACCCGGTGACGGGGATTGACGCCCATTCAACGGGCAGGGTCAAAGAAATTAACTGGTGAAGTTCCGGGCGACTGCCTGCATTTACCAAGAATCGATTGACGCAGGCTGCGACATTGTGCGCCTGCGGCAAATTGTTGAATTTTGCGCTTCTTTATGCTATATGTGTGAAACTGACCGAAGGCGGATGAACGAGTTCGCCTTGATTGCCATAACAACGGAAGTGCAACCCCACATATCCTCATGTTTGCAACAGCAGTGTGCATGGATTGCTGGAGGTTTGATTGTTGTGGACGATCCCAGCCAGGATTGTTGAAGCCGCTGCCCAGTGGGGCGCCCCTTCGCATGTGACGGCCAGTACCCAACCCCGAATGTTAGCGGGGCAGTAACAGGGAGTACATAGAGCGGATGACAACGCAACAGAAGAAGCCTGCACAGCGCCAGGGTTTCAAGACCAACGAATACATCGTTTACCCTGCCCATGGTGTTGGCCAGATCGTTGCAATCGAGGAACAGGAAGTCGCCGGGCACAAGCTTGAGCTCTTCGTCATCGATTTCGACAAGGACAAGATGCGCCTGAAGGTGCCCGTCGCCAAGGCGTCCTCAATCGGCATGCGCAAGCTCGCCGAGACCGACTTCGTAGAACGTGCATTGAAGGTGGTGCAAGGTCGCGCCCGCATAAAACGCACCATGTGGTCGCGGCGTGCGCAGGAATATGACGCGAAAATCAATTCCGGCGACTTGATTTCCATCGCAGAGGTCGTTCGCGACCTGTATCGTGCTGAAAATCAGCCCGAACAGTCCTATTCCGAGCGCCAGCTTTATGAAGCGGCACTCGATCGCATGGCGCGTGAAATCGCAGCGGTGAACAAGGTTTCGGAAACCGAGGCCGTTCGTCTCATTGAGACCAATCTCAACAAGGGACCGAAGCGCGGCAAGGCGGCCGAAGACGAAGTTGCCGAAGAGGATGAACAGGAAGCAGCCGCCTGATCAGATTGCTATCACTTGAATGTGATAGACTCTGGAATATCGGCTCAACCCTAGGAAATCGCTGAAAAAGCCGGCTTTAGTCGGCTTTTTTGCGTTGCAACACCTATCTTGCATATTTGGGATCGATTGGTTCCAAATAGTGAACGCTGCGTTTTCTTGCATAGCGAGTGAACCGATCCCAAGATACGCTCGTTAGACATTGTGAGTTCTTGAGCCCACGCAAAGTAACGCGTCAATGTTGATTTCCCCAGGTCACACAGTGGGCGTTGGCCGCATTTGGGAGAACATGATGAACGACAATCGTGTTCGTCAGACGATGATCAAAGCCGCGATGGCGGCTCCCTATCTCGAAAGGGAAGAAGAGCATGAGCTTGCGGTTCTCTGGAAGGAGGATCGCAACCAGGACGCCCTTAATCGAATTACCATGGCCCATATGAGATTGGTTATTTCGATGGCGGCCCGGTTCCGCAATTTCGGGCTGCCGATGAACGACCTGATCCAGGAAGGCCATGTCGGCCTCCTAGAAGCAGCCGCCCGTTTTGACCCCGATCGCGAGGTTCGCTTCTCGACCTATGCCACGTGGTGGATCCGCGCTTCCATACAGGACTACATCCTGCGCAACTGGTCGATCGTCCGCGGCGGCACCAGCTCCGCTCAAAAGGCGCTTTTCTTTAATCTGAGACGTTTGCGCGCCAAATTGTGGCAAACAAACGAATCCGGAATGGACAGTTCGATTCACAATGAGATCGCGCTGGCGGTTGGCGTCAATGTAAGGGATGTAGCGATCATGGACGCGCGTCTTTCAGGCTCGGATATGTCCCTCAATGCGCCAATATCTGATTCAGAGAACCAGGGCGCCGACAGAATAGACTATCTGGAAAGTGACGACCCCCTGCCGGATGAACAGGTCAGTTCCATGATTGATGACGAGCGAAGGTCTCAGTGGATCGAAGCTGCGCTCGAAACGCTCAATCCGCGCGAAATACGGATCATCAGGGAAAGGCGGCTGAGCGAGGACGGCGCCACGCTGGAATCCCTTGGAACGAGTTTGGGTATTTCGAAGGAACGCGTAAGGCAAATCGAAAACAGAGCACTTCAGAAGTTGAAAATCGCCCTCGAGAAAGACGCTCCGGCCATCGCGACCATGTAGTCGCGGGACAGCGCATCAACGCTCGTCGGTGACCAGCTTGACCTTTTCGCCCACAGACACTGTTTCTCCGCTGGACAGCGAGTTCAGGAGCCGGAACAGCTCCAGTTTTCGACGTGTCCCCTGATTGCGTTCTGCGAGCGACGTCATTGTATCTCCTGGCTTCACGTTTGCGATGCGGATGCGCAGCGGATGTAGAGACGCTATTTCGGAAGACGACATTTTGCTGAATGACGACGTGACGATGCGGGCCGCCGCGTCCAGATTGCTGCTGCCAACGGGCGCAGCGGTTAGCAGTCTGTAGATCCGGTTGCCTACACGGATTACCGTGACGTCGAATTCCCAGGTATCCGCCACAGCCTTCGCTGAGGCGGCCTCTAGCCCGTTGATCCGAAGAGGTCTGACGCTCGACGGATCAAGGCCACTGACCCAGCCGCTGGTGATGTAGCGCGTCAGAGGCGTGCGTTTTTTGTCCGAAACGCCGTCGAAACGGATTGCGATGTCGCCGGGTCCGGTCGCGAGAACAGCCTCGGCTGTATTGTCGATCTGAAAACCCTGGGGAACGCTGAAGCGGATGCCAAGGACCGGATGCAGGAACGTATTTCCCCGCACATAGCCCTGTTTTGGACTATCGCCATAAAGGAGGCCGTCAATAGCCCTTAGATATTTGTCCTGATCACGCGTGCCGACGCCTGGCTGTCCGAACGCGCGAGCATGTCGGTAGGCGAGTTCTCGACGCTTCGGCGCATCAGGATGGCTCGACAGAAAATCGAGACTCGGGTCGAGATCTTCGACATTGTTCTGGTATCGACTGTAGGCGTCCATGGTTTCAAGAAAGCGGGCGGCGGCGTAGGGGTCGAATCCGGCCTCACCGAGCATACGAACGCCGATAACATCAGCCTCCAGCTCCTGTTGCCTGGAAAAGGCTGCAAGCCTGAGCTTTCCACGGGCTTCGACCTGTTCGCCGGTCATTTCACCTGACAGCACTTCCGTCGCGACGCGATTTGCAATCTGCTCGGCTTCCTCGGCGCGCTTGCGAAGGAGTCCGTGATTGGCGGTGACATGGGCCATCTCGTGCGCGATGACGGCCGCTACCTCCGATGAGTCGTCTGCAAGCGCCAGCAAGCCTCTCGTCACATACAGATAACCGCCTGGCAAGGCGAAGGCGTTTACCGCAGGCGAGTCGAGAATCGTAATTCGGTAAGTCTGTTTCGGATTTTCCGAAACGAGAGTGAGAGCGCCGACAATGCGCGCCAATTGTCGTTCTACCTTCGGATCGTTGTACTCTCCGCCATAATTAGCAAGGATCCGCGGGTGTTCGCTTGCGCCAAGCCTGGCTCGCGGATCGTCATCGGTCTGCAGGGTTCCCTGTGACGGCCCGGCGCCAGGCGGATTGGTTTCGTTGAGGAGCGTTTGGCACCCAGCAAGCGCAAGAAGCGCTACGACGCAGAAGACACGCGCGAGCAAGCCCGGCATGCCTGGTGAAGCTGAATTCCCGCGGGATCGGATGTTCCAGACCGATACGAAGGAACTGTCTTTGGGTGCGCTTAGAATCTGCTACGCCTCGTATTTGTCCGCACTGATTTCTAGTACATTAAATGTGGCGCCGGTAGTCCCGTGTCATCTATCTTTTTCACCCATATAGGCCTGAAGGCCAGGAATGTCTCGCCGACCCGCGAAACCCGCCGCAGAACCCTGCCCTGCGATGCTGCGTCGATCAACGAAAACGAACTCGTCGGCGAACTGTTCCGCTTCGTCCGGCTGATGCGTGACCACGGCGACCGTCATGCCTGTTTCCTGCTGCAAGGCGCGTATAAGCGCCAGCATGTCGCCACGAAGTCCGGGCCCCAGCGCCGCGAAGGGTTCGTCTAGCAGCAGCACCGGACGCCTGCGGACAAGCACACGGGCGAGCGCGACACGCTGGCGCTCGCCTCCTGACAACATGCCTGGCTTGCGGTCTGCATAGCCGGATAGCCCGACACGCTCGAGGGCGTCGTCAACAATGCTCCCACTGGCGCCGCGATGGATCTTGCGGTCAAGGCCAATCGAGACATTGCGGCGCACGGGCAGGTGGGCGAAGAGATTGTTATCCTGGAAGACCATGGTCACTGGTCTTTCAGCCGGGGAAAGGGAAGTTACGTCGTCGCCGCCGATCAGAATGCGGCCGCTGTCGGGTATTTCGAAACCCGCGATGAGATTGAGAATGGTGGATTTGCCTGAGCCGGACGGCCCGATAATCGCCGTTGTTACGCCGCCGGAAAGCGTCACGTCGAATAGCATCGGCGCCGATCCATAATCGAACCGCACTTTTTCAAGAACGATATCTGATCCGGCCGTCATTATTGCCCTCCGGCAGACGGTTTGCGACCGCTGTTCGCGATTATCATCAGGATCAGGCAAACGAGGCCGAGTATGAGCGCAATGCCGGCTGCGTCGTCGGTTCGGTAGCTGCTCATGCGCTGCAGGAGTAGATAGGGCAGAGTGATGACGTCCTGGCTGCCGAACAGCGCAATCGCGCCGAGATCGCCTAGTGACAGGGCCATGGCGAAAGCAGCGGCAAGAAAAAAGGCCGTCCGCAAACCGGGCCAGTCCACCAGGAGAAATTTTCGCGCTCCGGTAAGGCCGAGCGAGGCGGAGAGACGGCCGGTGCGCGCCATGTGGCTGGCGTGGGCAGGTTCCATGACCCGCATGACGAAAGGAAGCGCCATCAAGGCATTGACGGCGACAATGATGACCGGCGCAAGGCCAAAGATGTCCGTGTGACCGCGCAGCAGCACGAACCAGCCGGCGCCGAGCACGATCGGCGGGACAAGGAGTATCAGGCTGGAGATCGCCCCGACGGCGCTTCGGAAGGCTGTCGCCACATTCGAATGGCGCATGAGCGGCAAGCAGGCGCTTCTTGCTTTTATCAGCACCGCAGCCATCGTTACGGAAATCAACGCGGCGACCATGCCTATGACGAGACTTGTCACAGCCGCCCGCAAGACGATGTCTTCTCCCGCCAACCTCACAAGATCGGACGCCAGGCCGGCAGCCGTCACCGAAAGCAGGGGCGACAAAAGAAACACGCCGCCGATAACAATCAATCCGTAGTCGCCGAGCAGTGCGCCAACGCTGTCGCGACCGTATCGCCGCGAAGCGCGACCGTAAACGGGTTCCTCTTCCTGGGGTCTGCCAACAAGGGCGAGAACTGCCAGCAACGCTCCGGTCATTGCGAGTTGTACAAGAGCCAGCACAACGGCGCGCAGCGGGTCGAAATCGAAGCGCAGCGACTGGTAGATCGCGACCTCGATGGTGGTTGCGCGTGGCCCCCCTCCCAGCAGCAGAACCAGTGTGAAGCTTGTTACGCACAGCATCAGCACGAGGCCTGCGACGCCGGGTATCTGCCCCCGGATCTGCGGCCACTCGATAAGCAGGAAGGTTTGGCGCTGGGTTAGCCCCAACTGTCCTGCGTTGCGCCAATATTCCGATGGAATCTCTTCGAGACGCGCCAGCAGCAGCCTGGCGGCAAGCGGCAGGTTGAAGAAGACATGGGCCAGCAAAATCCCTGAAAGTCCGTATATCGAGACCGGTTTCGCCAGACCCAGCGATAGCAACAGGTCGTTGAGAAGTCCCTGCCGCCCCCAGATTTCGATGATGCCAAGGGCGACGACAATCGGCGGCAATCCCAGCGGAACCGCCAAGAGCTGAATCAGCAGCCGCCTTCCGGGGAACTCAGGACGCCTGGCGATCGCGCGCGCGAACGCGATCGCCGGAATGACGGACAGAAGGGTCGAGGCGACCGCCTGGAACAGCGTAAACCGCGCGACCCGCCAGATATAGCTGTCGAAAAACGGCGATTGGCTCTGCGTCGACCCGGTCGCCGTCAGCACCAGCGCAAGCGCTGCTGATCCGACAATTGCCGTTATGAACAGAAAAACCGCCGCGCCGGCAAAAATGCCGAGCGCCGTCTGTCTTCTGTTCAGCAAGCGCATGGTCGCTTAACGACTCATGACGGCGAGCCACTCGTCGACCCAGGCTTTGCGGTTTTCAGAGACCTCTTCTGCTGTGAAGATCAGAGTCTTTGACGGTGATACAAGTTCTTCGAAGGCCGCAGGCAGTGGTTCTGATGTCTTGCCTGCCGGCAGCATCCAGTTGGTGGTGGGAATTGCGTTCTGGAAACCGGGTCCGGTCATGAAGCTCAGAAACTGTTGCGCAAGGTCCTTGTCCGTCGCCATTTTTAACATTCCTGCGACTTCGATCTGCAGGTAGTGACCTTCCTCGAATGCGGCCGCCTGATACTGATCCGTGTCTTCCGCGATCATGTGATAGGCTGGCGATGTGGTGTAGGAAAGCACCATCGGCGCTTCACCTTTGGTGAACAGCCCATAGGACTCCGACCATCCGGGCGTAACGGCCAGCACGCGATCCTGCAGTTTCGCCCAGGCGTCTGCCGCGTCGTCGCCATAGACAGACCTGATCCAAAGCAGCAGGCCGAGACCCGGCGTCGATGTGCGCGGATCCTGAATTGCAATCTTCGGCGCATCCGGCCCGCCCTCGACCAGTTCCTTAAGGCTCGCCGGCGGCGAACTGACCGCCTCGGTATCGTAGATGACGGCGAAGTAACCATAGTCGAACGGTACGAAAACATCGTCAGACCAGCCGCCGGGAACCGATACATCGGACGTGTCGACGCCGCTTGGCGCGAACAATCCGGTGGCTTTCGCCTCGGCGACGAGATTGGTGTCGAGGCCGAGCACGACGTCGGCTTTTGTTGAATCGCCTTCGAGCCGCAAGCGGTTGAGCAAAGCGACGCCGTCAGCGACGCCGACCCATTCGAGCGTGCAATCGCATTCAGCTTCGAATGCTTCCTTGACGACAGGGCCGGGACCCCAGTCTGCGACAAAGCTCTCATAGGTGTAGACGGTAAGCGTCTTGTCGCTGGCGGTTGCCGGAGCAGCTGACAGTGTTGCGATTGTGGCCAGGCCGATGAAAAATGATGATATGTAGCGTTTGCGCATTTGCGCCTCCTTGACTGTTACAAGAACGGGAAAAAGGCGCGAATGTTGCGTCTAATCCCTACGCCGGTGTTAACCGGATCAGGTTCTACGGGTTGGTGGATCCTCTCAGCCGGCCGCGATTGCGACAGGCACCCCGTTAGAGCGGCTCCACTTGTACTAATCGCCAAAGACGCTGGCAAGAGCCGGAAAAACTGCTAGAGGCTTCACGCACAAGCTTCATAAGAGACCCATGAACGACAATTCCGCATTTCTCATACTTCTTGGTGGAGAGCTTTCAACGACGGATCGGCTGCGGCGGCAAATTTCCGGCACGCGGGTAATCGCGGCCGACAGCGGCATGCGGCATGCGCGCATGCTCGACGTCGAGCCCGAGATCTGGGTAGGTGATTTCGATTCGGCGACCGCCGCTCTCCAGGAAGACTGGCGCCATGTGGAGCGGATACCATTTCCGGCGGAGAAGAACTTCACCGATGGGGAAATCGCGGTCGAAGAGGCGTTGACGCGCGGCGCCCGAAGTCTTGTTCTCGCCGGATCCTTGGCCGGTGAGCGCAGCGACCATGCCCTGCTTCATATGACCTTCGCCTGCTCGCTGGCGCAAAGCGGCCTGGATGTTCATCTGACTTCCGGCGCGGAAGAGGCATGGCCGCTCTTGCCCGGTTCGCGCGCGTTCGAGTTGCCAGCTTCGTCGCTGTTCTCGATCGTCAATTTTACGCCTGTTGAGGACCTCCATATTGAAGGCGCGCGCTATCCGCTCACCGATCACGAGCTCGCATTCGGATCATCCCGCACCTTGTCGAATGTCGCCGAGGGGCCGGTGACGATCACCATGGGCTCGGGGTCGGCGATACTGGTTGCGCGTCCCTATGATCTTTCGGGACGGTGATTGAAGATGGCGCCGCCAATTATAAAACTCGATGACATTCACCTGACTTTCGGCGGGACGCCCCTGCTCGACGGCGCCGACCTGCAGGTCGAACCGGATGACCGGATTTGTCTTGTCGGCCGAAATGGCTCCGGCAAGTCCACGCTGATGAAAATCGCCGCCGGGCTGGTCGAAGCCCAGTCGGGAGAGATATTCCGCCATCCTAAAGCAACGGTGCGCTATCTCGAACAGGCGCCGGATTTTACCGGTTACGAAACGGTGCGCGCCTATGCCATGGCCGGCCTTGCGCCGGGCGATGACGAGCATCGCGTCGATTATCTTCTCGAACATCTCGATCTGACCGGAGATGAGGATCCTGCAAGAGTATCCGGCGGTGAAGCGCGCCGCGCGGCGCTGGCGCGGGTGCTTGCTCCCCGGCCCGATGTACTGCTTCTGGACGAGCCGACCAATCATCTCGACCTGCCAACCATTGAATGGCTGGAAAAGGAACTGCGTGCGTTTCGCGGCGCTCTGGTTGTCATTTCACACGACCGGCAATTTCTGAAATCAGTGTCGCGGGCGACCGTCTGGATCGATCGCGGCAAGACGCGCCGTCTCGAAAAGGGTTTCGAGGCTTTCGAAGACTGGCAGAACGAGGTTCTGGAGGAAGAAGAACGCGCACAGCACAAACTGGGCCGAGCGATCGTGCGCGAGGAACACTGGCTGCGTTACGGCGTGACGGCGCGGCGCAAACGCAATGTGCGGCGGCTCGGCGAATTGCATGCCATGCGGGAGCGCCATCGCAGTCATCGCGGGCCGACAGGCGTTGCAATACTTCACGCCTCGGATGCGAAGGATTCCGGAAAGCTGGTGATCGAGGCGGAAGGGCTTGTGAAGCATTATGACGGCCGGCCGATCGTTGACGATTTCTCCCTGCGCGTTCATCGCGGAGATCGTATCGGCCTCATCGGTCCGAACGGCGCGGGCAAGACAACTCTGCTGAAGTTGCTGACCGGCCAGTTGCAATCGGACGTCGGCGCGCTGCGGCTCGGAACCAATCTCGAAATCGCGATTCTG
Source organism: Hoeflea sp. CAU 1731 (assembly GCF_039888615.1). Lineage (NCBI taxonomy): Bacteria > Pseudomonadati > Pseudomonadota > Alphaproteobacteria > Hyphomicrobiales > Rhizobiaceae > Hoeflea > Hoeflea sp. CAU 1731. Next base: position 118,017 of record NZ_JBDQQS010000009.1, read on the forward strand.
GATCAGAAACGGGAGGATCTCGATCTGCAGATGTCACTCGAAATGTTCCTGACGGACGGTCGTGGAAGCAATCTCGTCGTCAATGGCGAACAAAAACATGTGACAGGCTACATGAAGGATTTTCTGTTCCAGCCGGAGCAGGCCCGCACGCCTATACGGGAATTGTCAGGTGGCGAGAAGGCGCGATTGCTGCTCGCCAAGATGCTTGCGCGCCCTGCCAATCTGATCGTGCTGGACGAGCCGACAAACGACCTCGACTTGGAAACGCTCGATCTTCTGCAGGAACTTGTCGCCGGGTTCGCGGGCACCGTCATCCTGGTAAGCCACGATCGGGATTTTCTGGATCGGACGGTAACTTCGGTGATCGCGCCGGCGCAGATGGAAGCGCCGGACGGTCGATGGATAAGCTATGCGGGCGGCCATACCGATATGCTCGCCCAGAGGCGGGAACAGGAGGTCCGGTCAAAACCGTCGCCGACCTCAGCTTCCTCCGCTGCCGTGGCGCCGAAGTCTTCCGGCCGCGAACGAAAGCTGTCTTACAAGCAGAAATTCGCTTTGGAGACTCTGCCTGGAAAGATCGCCGAGGCGGAACAGAAAGCCGGTGAGCTGGAAGACCTGATGGCCGATCCGAATCTGTTCACACGCGATCAGGAATCGTTCAATCGCGCAGCGGAAGATCTTGCGGCTCTCAGGTTGAAACTGGAGGCCATGGAGGAGGAATGGCTGGAACTCGAGATGCTGCGCGAGGAAATTGAAACCGGATGATCCCTTGAATCGAAAGGGGTGACCGTTATAGTGCGGGCAAATCGACATTGCCGGACCGACATTTCTCCCAATGTATGTGCACTACAAGGACCTGCGCTTGCCGCTCGCCCGCCAGTATTGCCCGGCAACATAGACAACCCGAACAGGAACAGCACAGCAATGCATGCGAATATCGAGGCTTTGGCCGAAGAGAGGGTTCTGATCCTCGACGGCGCGATGGGCACCATGATCCAGGAAAGAAAACCGGACGAGGCGATCTATCGCGGCGAACGGTTTCGCAATCATCCGACTGATTTGGCGGGCAACAACGAACTATTGAGTCTGACGCAGCCTGAAATGATCACCGATATCCATCGGGCCTTCATCAAAGCCGGAGCCGATATCATCTGCACCAACACTTTCTCGGCGAGCCGGATCAGCCAGGCGGACTACGATCTGCAGGAAATTTGCGTCGAACTGAACCTCGCCTCCACCGAATGCGCGCGCAAGGCGGTCCAAAGCGTAGACCGGCCGGTGTGGATCGCCGGCGCCATCGGGCCGACCAACCAGACGGCGAGCATCTCGCCTGACGTCAACGACCCGGGCATGCGGAAGGTCATGTTCGACGATCTTGCGCTGGCCTATTGCGAGGCGGCGAAGGCGCTTATCGAAGGCGGAGTGGACCTTATCCTGATCGAAACCATTTTCGACACGCTCAACGCAAAGGCGGCCGTCTATGCGTTGGAAACGTTGCGTGACGAAGGCGTCGCCGTTCCTCCGCTGATGATTTCCGGCACGATCACAGACCGCTCCGGTCGTACATTGACAGGCCAGACGCCGGAAGCGTTCTGGATTTCGCTATGCCATGCAAAACCGTTCTCCGTAGGGCTCAACTGTGCGCTCGGCGCCGCCGAAATGAGGCCGCATATCCGGGCGCTTTCGGATATCGCCGACACCCGGATCTGCGCATACCCAAATGCCGGGTTGCCGAACGAGATGGGCGGCTATGACGAACTGCCGGAGGAAACTGCGGCCTATCTTGGCGCATGGGCTGAAGCCGGCCTTGTCAACATCGTAGGCGGTTGCTGCGGAACCACCCCGGATCATATCCGCGCCATCGCCGATGCCGTGCGGGGCAAGGCGCCGCGCAATGTTCCTCGCTTTGCCCCACGGTTGCGGCTTTCGGGCCTCGAAATGTTCGAGGCTGATCGCGAAGAGGTTGCGGCATGAACGTCGCCACTTTCATCAATATCGGTGAACGCACCAACGTTACAGGATCGGCTAAATTCAAGAAGCTGATCATGGAAGGCGACTACGCGGCTGGCCTTGAAGTCGCAAGGAGCCAGGTCGAGAACGGCGCCCAGATAATAGACGTCAATATGGACGAAGGCCTGCTCGAGAGCGAACAGGCGATGACGACCTTCCTCAATCTCATTGCCTCCGAACCGGACATCTCGCGGGTTCCGGTGATGATCGACAGTTCCAAATGGTCTGTCATCGAGGCGGGGCTGAAGTGCACCCAGGGCAAATCCGTAGTCAATTCGATCAGCCTGAAGGAAGGCGAAGAGCCGTTTCTCGAACAGGCGCGGATCATCCGGCGCTACGGCGCAGCTGTAGTCGTCATGGCCTTCGACGAGGACGGTCAGGCCGAAACCGCCGAGCACAAGTTCAGTATTTGCGAAAGATCCTATCGCCTTCTGACGGAAAAGGCCGGATTCAGCCCGGCCGATATCATCTTCGACCCCAATATCTTTGCCGTCGCAACCGGGATCGAGGAACACAATAATTACGCGGTCGCTTTCATCGAAGCGACGAAGATGATCAAGGAACGGCTGCCCTACGCCCATGTGTCGGGAGGATTATCGAACATCTCCTTTTCGTTCCGCGGCAACAATCCGGTTCGCGAGGCGATGCATTCGGTGTTCCTTTATCACGCGATCCGGGCCGGTCTCGACATGGCGATCGTCAACGCCGGCCAGATCACCGTCTATGACGATATTCCGGAAGAGCTGCGCGAGCATGTCGAGGATGTGCTGCTCAACCGCCGTGACGATGCGACCGAGCGCCTGTTGGCGATCGCCGACAATTATCGCGGGTCCGGCGAGGCGCAGAAGAAGGCTGATCCAAAATGGCGTGAGGAGCCGGTTGAAGAGCGGCTGCGTCACGCGCTCGTTCACGGCATTACCGAGTTTGTCGTCGGCGATACGGAGGAATGCCGGCAGCGCGCCGAAAAACCCCTCGACGTGATCGAGGGTCCGCTGATGGAAGGCATGAACGTCGTCGGCGACCTATTTGGCGCAGGCAAGATGTTTCTGCCCCAGGTGGTGAAATCGGCGCGCGTCATGAAAGCCGCTGTCGCCCATCTCATTCCCTTCATGGAGGAGGAGAAAAAGCGCAGCGGCGACACAAGCGCGAAGGGGCGGATCCTCATGGCGACCGTCAAGGGCGACGTCCATGACATCGGCAAGAACATCGTCGGCGTCGTGCTCCAGTGCAACAACTACGACGTGGTCGATCTCGGCGTCATGGTTCCAACCGAGGATATTCTGGAGAAGGCGCGCGAAGAAAAGGTCGATATTATCGGCCTGTCCGGTCTCATCACGCCCTCGCTCGACCGCATGGTCGACGTCGCTTCCGAAATGAAACGGGCAGGCTTCGACCTGCCGTTGCTGATCGGCGGCGCAACGACATCGAAGAAACACACGGCGTTGAAGATCGCGCCGGAGTATGATCACGGTGTCCTGCACGTCAACGACGCCTCCAAAGCGGTTGGCGTTGTGGCCCGGCTTCTGTCCAGGACGGCGCGTTCCGGTCTCCTTGCAGAAGTTGCACTCGATCAGGAAAAGATGCGTGGAAGCGGCTCGAAGGAAAAGGCTCGTCCGGTGATTTCCATCGCCGAGGCGCGCGCCAACAAATTCGATGGCGGCTTCGACAGCTACACGCCGCCGAAACCAAACATTACTGGTCTGCAGGTCTTCGAAAATATACCTGTCGACGATCTCGTGCCTTTTATCGACTGGACGCCTTTCTTCCAGACCTGGGAGATGTCCGGCGGCTTCCCCGCAATTCTCGATGATCCGGACAAGGGCCCGGCCGCGCGCGATCTGTATGACAACGCGCAGGCGATGCTGAAGCGCGTCGGCAACTGGTTTCATCCGAAGGCGGTCATCGGTCTCTGGCCAGCCAATGCCGACGGCGACGACATCACTGTCTGGGCGAGCGAAGCGCGCGACAGGCCACAGGCGCGGTTCAGTATGCTGAGGCAGCAGGGGCGAAAGTCGCGCAATCGCCCCAATCTCTGCCTGTCAGATTTCGTTGCTCCTATAGGCTCGCCTGACTGGCTGGGCGGCTTTGCCGTGACGGCCGGACCGGAGGTCCACGAGATCGCCAATCGCTTCAAGGAAGAAGGCAACGACTACGATTCGATCATGGTTCAGGCGCTTGGCGATCGTCTAGCAGAAGCACTGGCCGAAGCCATGCATGCACGCGTGCGTAAGGAACTTTGGGGCTACGCGCTCGATGAGGCCATGTCCAACAACGAGCTGATATCCGAATCCTATCGCGGCATTCGACCGGCGCCCGGATATCCGGCTTGCCCGGATCATACCGGCAAGCGGGTGTTGTTCGACCTTCTGCAGGCGCCGAAGCATACGGGCATCGAGCTCACGGAATCCTGCGCGATGTGGCCGGCGGCTTCCGTCTCCGGTCTCTACTTCGCGCATCCCGGATCATCCTATTTCGGCGTCGGACGTATCGGCGCAGATCAGGTGCAAGACTATGCAAGACGCCGGGGCATAACTGTCACTGAAGCCGAGACCTGGCTTTCGCCGTCGCTTGCGTATGACTCAGCCGCTCGCGCCGCCGAACTGAAGAAGACCGCCTGAAAAATCCGGTGACGGATCGATCGTGAAGCCAATGAGGCCGATTTGTGCCATCAAATGCTTCCAATTGAGATCGGCACACTCTAATGTCGCGCCCGCTTGATAGGAGATTGTAGGGAATATGCGTTTCGAGGGTACTGACGCTTATGTCGCGGAGAAAGATCTGACGGTCGCCGTCAATGCGTCGATCACGCTGGAGCGGCCGCTACTGGTCAAGGGTGAGCCCGGAACCGGCAAGACCGAACTCGCGAAGCAGGTTGCGGCGGCGCTGGATCTGAACTTGCTGGAATGGCACGTCAAATCCACCACCAAGGCGCAGCAGGGTCTCTACGAATATGACGCGGTTTCCCGGTTGCGCGACAGCCAGCTCGGCGACGAGCGCTTCAATGACGTGCGCAACTATATTCGCAAGGGCAAGCTGTGGGAGGCTTTCACCGCCGAAAACCGCGTGGTGCTTCTGATCGACGAGATAGACAAGGCGGATATCGAGTTTCCGAACGATCTGCTTCAGGAACTCGACAAGATGGAGTTCTATGTCTACGAGACGGGCGAGACGGTGCGCGCAAAACAGAGGCCGATCGTCATAATAACCTCGAACAATGAGAAGGAATTGCCGGACGCCTTTCTGAGGCGCTGTTTCTTCCATTATATCAAATTCCCGGAAGCCGAGACGCTGATGCAGATCGTCGATGTCCACTATCCCGGCATCAAGCAGGATCTCGTGCGCGCGGCGCTCACCCAGTTCTACGAGATTCGCGAGGTCGCCGGCCTGAAGAAGAAGCCATCGACATCCGAAGCGCTGGACTGGATTCGCCTGCTGGTTTCCGACGACGTTTCGCCCGCCGATCTCCGGGGAAACGCTACGAATGCCTTGCCGAAACTGCACGGAGCGCTCCTCAAGAACGAACAGGACGTTCATCTGTTCGAGCGACTGGCTTTCATGGCGCGGAGAAACGGCGGCTAGCATAGCCGATTTGCCGCAAATCCGTTCCTGCTAATCGAGACGACCGATGCCTATCAAGATTCCCGACCTGTTGCCTGCGCGCCAGACCCTCGAAGCAGAGGGTGTGAGGGTGATGACCGAAACCGCCGCTATCCGCCAGGATATCCGGCCGCTGCAGATCGGCTTGCTCAATCTTATGCCCAACAAGATCCGCACCGAGTTGCAGATGGCGCGTCTCCTCGGCGCGACGCCGCTGCAGGTCGAGCTTAGCCTGGTGCGCATTGGCCAGCATATGCCGAAGAATACGCCTGAAGAGCATCTGCTTGCTTTCTACAACACATGGGAGGAAGTGCGCGATCGCAAGTTCGACGGGTTTATCATCACAGGTGCGCCGATCGAACTGCTGGATTTCAAGGAGGTGTCGTACTGGCCAGAGATGGAGCAGATCTTCGACTGGACAGTCACCAATGTGCATTCGACGCTGAATGTCTGCTGGGGCGGAATGGCGGCGATCCATCACTTCCATCGCGTGCCGAAATACACGCTGTCGGAAAAGGCCTTCGGGGTTTATCGTCACCAGAACCTCAACCGCGCATCGCCCTATCTCAACGGTTTTTCCGACGATTTCCAGATACCGGTTTCACGTTGGACCGAGATCCGGGAGGACGACATCGACCCGGCGCGCGGACTGGAAATTCTAATGAAGTCGGACGAGACGGGCGTCTGCATGATACACGAGCAGATGTGCAACCGGCTTTATATATTCAATCACATCGAATATGATTCCTTCTCGCTCAAGGAGGAATACGAGCGGGACGTGTGTCAGGGCAAGTCGATCCACATTCCGCACAATTATTTTCCCGCTGACGACCCGTCGCGGGAACCACTTAACCGTTGGCGCAGCCACGCCCATCTACTGTTCGGAAACTGGATCAATACGATCTACCAGACCACCACCTTCGATATCGGGCAGATCGGCGAAAACAGGTAGTCGGCAGCATGTTCATACCGTTCTTCCTGGAACTCAAAGCTGCAAAGGTGCCGGTTTCCCTGCGCGAGTACCTGACGCTACTTGAAGCCATGAAAGAACAGGTGGTCGATTTCGATGTCGAGGGTTTCTATTTCCTCGCGCGCGCTGCGCTGATCAAGGACGAACGCTATATCGACCGCTTCGATCGTGTATTCGCGCACGCCTTCAAGGGGCTCGAGGCGGTTTCCGGCGAGCCCGGCGCGCAAGTCACCGAAATTCCCGAGGAATGGCTGCGCAAGCTTGCCGAGAAGCATCTGACCGACGAGGAGAAGGCGCTGGTCGAAAGTCTCGGCGGTTTCGACAAGCTCATGGAAACCCTGCGGAAGCGGCTGGAAGAGCAGCAGGGTCGCCACCAGGGCGGCAACAAATGGATCGGGACCGCCGGAACGTCTCCCTTTGGCGCCTATGGCTATAATCCGGAAGGCGTTCGGATCGGCCAGAAGGAAAGCCGCAACCGGCGGGCCGTGAAGGTCTGGGACAAGCGCGAATTCAAGAATTTCGACGATTCGGTCGAACTCGGCACACGCAATATCAAGGTGGCGCTCAAGCGACTGCGACGCTGGGTGCGGCAAGGCGCCGACGAGGAGTTCGATCTTGGCGGCACGATCCGCTCCACCGCCGAGCATGGCTATCTGGATGTCAAGACGCGGCCGGAACGGCGCAACGCGATCAAACTGCTGATGTTCTTCGACGTCGGCGGCTCGATGGACGGCCATATCAAGGTCGTGGAAGAATTGTTCTCGGCCGTGCGCGGCGAGTTCAAGCACATGGAATATTACTATTTCCACAATTGCCTCTATGAAGGCGTGTGGAAGGACAATCGCCGCAGACATCAGGAAGTCTTGCCGACCTACGATGTGATCCGAACCTTCGGTCCTGACTATCGGGTGATATTTGTCGGAGACGCCTCGATGAGCCCGTACGAGATTGTTTACCCGGGCGGCTCCGTTGAGCACTGGAACGAGGAATCGGGTCAGGTCTGGCTCACGCGAATGCTCAATCATTTCCCGAAGACCGTGTGGATCAATCCGGTCGTCGAAAAATACTGGCGTCATGCCCATTCCATTGGTCTCGTGCGCGAGATATTTGCTGACCGCATGTATCCGCTGACCCTGGCCGGTCTGGAACGGGCGACGCGCGAGCTTTCACGCTGATTCACAACTAAACCGGAACGCCGGTCGGCAGGCTGGAGGCGCAACCCATGCAGGAAATCTTCGGCCACGCGCCAAATGGCGAGACGGTTCACCGTTATACGCTCAGCGGTGGAGGACTGACAGCGAGGATCATGACATGGGGCGCGGCGGTTCAGGATTTGCGGCTCAACGGGCACGCGCCTGCGCTGGTGCTCGGTTTCGAGCGTTTCGACGACTATCTTTCATATTCTCCCTATTTCGGGGCAACCGTCGGCCGCTACGCCAACCGTATTGCCAAGGGCCAGATACGCATGGATGGGACCCTCTACAAGCTCGATCGCAACCAGGCGAACAATCATCATCTGCATGGCGGATCGGAAGGAACAGGCCAGCGCGTCTGGTCGGTCGCCGATCTCGGCCCGGATTTCATCCGGCTCGAGATCGATGAGGTGGATGGACATATGGGCTATCCCGGAAAATGCCGTATGACCTGCACCTACAGGCTGTTGCCGGACGGCGTTCTGTCGGTGGTCCATGAGGCGCAATCCGACCGGCCCACGGTTTGCAACGTGGCGCATCACAGCTATTTCAACCTGGATGGGCGGCCTGACATTCTGGACCATGAAATCAGGATAGACGCCGACCACTACATTCCGGTGGACGGCGACCAGATACCGATCGGCGATATTCTCGGCGTCATCGGATCGCCGTTCGACCTTCGTCAGATGCGGCCGATTCGCAATGCCGAAAGCGGGGAGCAATTTCTGTACGACCACAATTTCTGTCTTTCGGACGAGCGCACGGACAAACGCAGCGTCGCGTTGGTCAGGAGCCCGCATTCCGGCGTTTCGCTCGAGGTCAGGACCGGAGAGCCGGGCCTGCAGTTCTATTGCGGTTACAAGGTGAATACGCCCGTCACAGGTCTTTACGGCGCGCCATATGGCGCATTTTGCGGGCTTTGTCTCGAAACGCAGATCTGGCCGGATTCGCCCAATCATGACCAGTTCCCGAATGCGATTCTTGCACCGGGAGATACGCTTGTCCAGGAAACGGATTACGTCTTTTCACGCGCCTGAAACCGGATGAAGCCGGAACGGAGGATGCGCGTTTCTAAACCGAATATGCTTACTAAATATATGAAATAATTATTAAAAAGACGATCTCATCAGATCGCCGCTCGGTGTTTGACCTGTCTTTGGTTTCACCTTTCAGATTGAAAACATAGCCCAACGCAGGATCTGGCTTTGTTTCGGGAATTCGCGATTCTGGTGGCTTCTGCGCTTTTCCTGTTTCCCGCGCAATCTGGCTTTGTTTCGGGAATCTGCGTTTTCGATTTTCATGCGCCTATTCGCGACGCCTCCTCACACCAATGTTTAATAGCACAACCTGAGGTTAAAATCACTGATGTTTTTCTGAGATCGGCAAAACTAGCCGGTGTGGTCGAGGCAGAGGCAGGGTCGCCCGAAGTAGTTGACCTGATGGCGATCCTGCGACACGGATAGTGTTCGAAACGTGAGTTTTCTTTACACATGAACTTAATCCTGACTGTTGGCGTCGCGGTAATCGATTTCGTTTTCCGCGTCGATGAGATGCCGAAGGCCGGCGCAAAAACGCGAGCGCAGAATGCAGCGGTCGTTGGCGGCGGCTGCGCCGCCAATGCTGCGGCGGCGATCAGCCGGCTTGGCGGGAGCGCGCATCTGGCGGCGCGGGTCGGCCAGGATATGGTCGGCGACCTGATCGTTTCGGGTTTGCGTGATGAAGGCGTCGATTGTTCGCTTGTACGGCGGTTCGAGAATGGCCGATCGTCCTATTCCTCCGTGGTTGTTGATCGTTCCGCCGAACGGATGATCGTCAATTACAGGGATGAGGCGATTGATTTCAGCGCTGACTGGCTCGCCTCATCGGATGTGCCAGACTTTGACGCAGCGCTTGCGGATACGCGCTGGCCGGAGGGCGCGCGTGTCGCCATGGAAAAGGCGAGAGAACGCGGCGCGCCAGGTATTCTGGACGCCGAGCCTCCGGTGCGCGAGGCGCAGGCGGCGTTGGGCGTCGCCTCGCATATCGCATTCGGACAGAGAGGCCTGTTGGATTTCACCGGTGAGACCGATTTCGAAACGGCGCTCCGGGCAGCCGCGGCCGAGACGGGGGCCTGGGTCTGCGTGACGCTCGGCGACAAGGGGGTGACGTGTCTGGAAGATGACGGCGTCGCGCATATGCCGTCCTTTGCGGTGCAGGCTGTCGACACGCTGGGCGCCGGAGATGTCTGGCATGGCGCTTTCGCCATGAAGCTCGGCGAAGGCGTTAGCGAAAAGGAAGCGATCCATTTCGCCAATGCGGTCGCCGCGCTCAAATGCACGCGCTTCGGTGGGAGGGCGGGCGCGCCGAGCGCCGCCGAAGTCGAGGCGTTTCTTGCAGAAAATTCCTGACGCCGACAGAGCTTAATAGCCGGCTTTGACGGAAATCAGTTCAGAAGAATTTCGTTGATGACGCGCAGCGGCGGCTCTCCTTCACCGACCTCTTTTTTCGGGACAACGATCAGCGCCTCGCCGGTCCTCGGCGTCACGCCTGTGAGGGCCTCGACATTAACGTCGTGTGTAACCATCACCTGGTTGCCTGGTCCACGAAAGTTGCGAATGACTTCCATCACACCGTCGATTTTCGCGTCGACGTCGCTGTCGCCTTCCTGAATGAGATCAAGCGCCGGCAAGGGTTCCAATGCGGGGCTTCGAAACGCGTTGGCGGCGGTATCCAGCGCTCTGCACCAGCGGCTGGAATAGAGCCGGGAAATGGAGATGGAACGGGTGGCGAACTTGACGCCCCAGCGGTGCGACTGCTGCCGGCCGCGGTCGGAAAGATTGCGTTGCGTGGAACAGTCGTCGAGCTCGAAATACGGCGGATCGCCGATGCCCGGCGCATCGGCGTTGGTCAACAGGATTGTATAGCCGCCGCCGGAGATGAGCGCCCACGCCGCCTCCGTGGCGCTCGCCGCATCCACACGCACCGCCATGAAGGCCGTGAACACGGCGACCATGGCCCATCGTCTTGTCATATAGCGTTTCCTCGCATTTCGGGCGCCAGGATACCTGATTTCGCCGACGAAAACTCGTCGGCCATGTTGACCGTTCTTGGTCTGCGGGGCAAGCTAATCCTTAGAAATGGATGACCAGTGACCTCAGCGATGCAGCTCGAAGCTGTGATGTCCCGGCCTGCCCGGACAGGTAGCTGCTCTGCGGCTTCCTGGAGAGGTTGTCGGGCCTTTTTCCTTTTCCTTTTGATGGTTGCACGCTGTATATAGTGGTCTTTGCGCGTCGCGCGCCTCCTGTCCAGTCTAAAGAAATCCACTAATAATCAATCTTAAGAAGCAATCTTGCAGTTGTTTTGTACTGAATGTTCTTTATTTGTTCTTATTATTTCAGGCAATTTACAAAAAATTTCTTCACATCTATGGTTGTGATGAAAGTCACAGATCTAAAAGCAACCTTCAGTTGATTTTGGCTGTATTGTTTTGATGACGAGATATGCCCTTGCGGGGCGCTAGGCATGGAATGGGGAACAACCAGGTACTTCTGAGAGTAAACCTCCTGGGACCATTGTCGATATCGAGTCTGGACGGCGTCGACTTTACACCGCGGGGCCGCAAGTCGAAGGCTCTTGTTGCGATGCTTGCGGTTGCGCCTGATGGACGGCGCGGCCGGAAATGGCTGCAGGGCCATCTATGGAGCGACCGCCAGGAAAGTCAGGGATCTGCGAGCCTGCGTCAGAGTCTGCGTGAAATCCGCAAGAGCCTCGGAGACTTTCGCGACGTGATTTCGGCGGACTCCACCGTCGTGTCACTCGACCTCTCCCGTGTCAGCCTCGATATTGACGAGCAAACGTTAGGCGCACGTGATCTGACGGCGAAACCCGGTGAAATCCGTGATTTCCTTGAAGGCATGGATATCCGAGACGAGGAATTCTCGAACTGGTTGCAGGACCAGAGATCATATTGGAAGGATTTTTTCGAGCGTTTGCGCCCGCACAGGCGGAACTCCGCGAACAAGTCTGAAGCAACGGCCATCCGCAGACCGGACCTCGCTCGTCTCAAGCTTGAAACCGAACATTTTCCCGGGCCAGGGTCCGACACCTATTCGACTACGCATTTTTCTCCGTTGATGGGCGAACTGCTCGGCAGTCGCAACCAGTCCGGTCGCCACGTGCGTCGGCAGGCGGTCGCAATCGCGCCATTGCTGAACAAGACGGGCGATCCGAAGCTCGAATACGCCGCGGACGGCATCAGCGAGGACCTCCTTGAACGGATGGCGCGCCTGTGCTGGCTACCGGTCATTGCGCGGAGCTCGACATTCGGATTTCGGGCGGAGGATCGCGACCTCATCGCCATCGGCGATCAGGTCGATGCACGTTATGTGGTCGATGGCGATCTGTTTCTTCACGACAACGCGTTTTCGCTTCGCATTCGCCTGACCAACGCCGAATCCGGTCTTGCAATGTGGTCGCAGCGTTTCGAGATCGGACGATCCCATGTGGGCGAGGCGGTCGACGCGATGCTGTCGGAGATCGTCGGCACGATCGATTCGCGCCTCGATGTCGCCGAACAGCGACGTTCAACCGATCCGCGCTGGATCAACGGTGATTTTGACGATCACATCTGGCGCGGGCGCTGGTACATGCACAAGCTTACCCAGCAGGGCGCCATGGTCGCCAAACAGCATTTCGATGCGGCCATGGAAATCATACCGGACGCGCCGGAGGTCCTGATCCAGATGGCGCTCTGGCATCTTTGGCGGATCTGGAACACGCGCGGAAGCTATGACGAGATCGACCATGTCAGGCTCATCGCCGAACGCGCAAAAATGTCCGACAGCACGGACGGCCGCGGTTTCACGCTGGTCGGAATCGCCGAGACGTGGATGGGGCAGCATGACGAGGCCATTCGGTCGTTGCGACGCGCCATCGAACTCAACCCCAGCCTGACGAAGGCGCACCAGCAACTCGGCACGACGCTCTATCTGGCAGGCGATGCGCAATCGGCCGTCGAGCCGCTCGACACCGCAATCAGGCTCAGTCCAAATGACCAGCACCTCTTCATTCAGCTTGGCGAGATGGCGATGGCGCAAATGTTGCGCGGGGATATGAAAAAGGCGATCGACCACGCCAATCACGCTCTGCTGCACCGTCCGAACTACTGGTATGCGCATCTCGTCAGGATCTGCGCCAGCGAGGAACTGGGAGATCCGGACCAGATCGGCCTCGCCGTCAGCGCCTTTGCGACGACCGAGACGCGCCTGACCGAACGCCATTTCGAATGGGTTCCGTTCAGGGACAGGAAATGGATCAGGAAACTCCGCAATACAGCCGAATCGGCCATTGACAGGGCATATATGATTCAAGGCCAGAGCCAGGGTGGGGCGACAAATGGGAAGGCAGACTAAATATTATGACGGTGTCAGCAGCAATGATTTGAACAGGCTTCGCGCCGAAGCCGAATATTTCGATATGTCCGGCCGGATTTCGGGTTATTTTTCTGCCCTGAAACGCAGCGCCCTTGGCAAGGCAATGCCCCTCATTCTGCGCGCCGCGCGCAATTTTCGTCCGGTGTTCAATGTGTCTGGCGCGGCTTTCGTAACCCGCGCCGCCGACGTAAAGGCGATCCTCGAAAACCACGACGTGTTCGAAGTTCCCTTCGGTCCCGAAATGAAGGCGCTCGCCGGGGAAGTCACCTTCGGGCTTGGACTCGATGACGAGGAACATCACCGCCAACGCGAACTGATGCAAAAAATCGCCGAACCCGGTGATATCGACACCATGCTGGAGAATGTGCGGCGCACGACGAAGGGTCTGATTTCGGACAGCAATGGCCGGATCGATCTGATGAAAGGCTACATCACGCCGCTTCTGACGGAAGCATGCCTGACCTATTTCGGACTCGACTGCGACGATCCAGACGCCTTCGCCGAATGGGGCGTCGCGATCAGCGATACGCTGTTCGCCGATCCGGGCGGAACCCGGCTGGAAGACCGCAAACTTGCCTTTGCGGGGGCCAAGCGACTGAACTCCGTGATCGACTGGTCGATTGCTAATATGGAGCGGTCGCCTGATCCCGCGACTTTGTTGGGGCGCATGATCCGCTTGCGGCGTTCGAACGAAACCCTGAGCGACGGAACCGTCCTGTCTGAGTTCATTACGGACGCCCGTATCCGCGCGATCCTCGTCGGCATGGTCAGCGGAACGGTTCCGACGACGACGCTGGCCGCCGGACACGCATTCGAAGCGCTGCTCGGCCAGCGCGGCGGTTTGAAAATGTTGCAGGAGGCCGCCTCGGCGGACAATCGTGACCGCGTCCGGGACATCGTGCTGGAAGCAGCGCGGCTCAAGCCCGCGGGATTTCCGGGGCATTTCCGCTACGTCAATCGCGATTTCACGCTGACCGGCGAGGGGACTACCGGCCACAGTTTCAAGAAGGGCGACACCGTGATGGTGTGCACCATGTCGGCCCTGTCGGACCCGGCGTTCACCGACCACCCCTACGCGTTCAGACCGGGCCGGATCGTCGACCCCGCCTTCATGTTCGGACACGGACATCACGCCTGCCTTGGCCGTCACCTGGCGACCGAGATCATGACCGAAGCCTTTCTGCAGTTGTTCAAGCAGGACAACATCAGGCCGAAATCGCGCTGGCGGATGATGCGGGCCATGGGGCCTTTTCCTTACAGCTATCCGATGCTCTTCGATCCGAAGTCGGCCCCCGACGGACAGTCGATGATGACGATCGCCGTTCCGCTTGAGGCTCAACAGGCGTCAGAAGTAGCGGCTACGCTGCGCGAAGACCTTGGCAATCCGGCGAAGGAAGAAATTCGCCTGGCGCTGGACAAGACCGGCGTCGTCCATACGGCGAGCATGACGGTCGTGGAGCTTCTGTCCGGTGAAGAACGCAAATCGACCCTGTTGATCGAATTGAACGCCGACGGAAATCAGGAGACCATCCTGAAATCCGTGGAGAAATGGGCGGGCGACGCGCTCGCGCCGGTTCTTCGGCTGGCGGGTATGCCGACCGCGGCCAGCCTCTCGACCTGGCTTGCGCCTCTTGTTGTCGATCTCAAGACCCGGCCCTGGGGCATGATGGGGCTCAACTTCAATGGCGTCGGGGAATTCTCGGTTCGGCAGATCGAGGAAGAAAGCCGGCTTTACGCCCTTGCGCAGGACATTATCGAGAACACCGAGCCGAACCCGGCGGAAAACGGCAACCACGCCCAGCAGACGCTTGGCCTCGTGCGCGCCTATCTGCGTCAGGATCACCAGCTTATCGAGGAGGTCGACCGGCTTGAGAAGGACGGAGACGCGGATGCGGCGGCGCGCATATGCGACTGGCTCAAACGCGGAGAGGACATTGCCCATCTGCTGTTTCGCCCGGCTGGGCGCAAGGTGCTGCTGGCCGGGAAGCACGATCGCACGGCGCTGGACGCGCTAAAAGCCTGGCTGCTGTCGCGGAACGCACTGATATCCTACTTTGTTGTGGCGATCGTGCTCGTCCTGCTTTGTCGAACGATCGGTTTTGGGTGGCTTGTGGTAGTGCTTCTCGGCGTTTCGGCGGTCATTCTCGGCGCGGTCCAGATCTTCCTGCACAACGAAGCTCGCGACGTCGTTGATGAATCCAATCCCGACCATGATGCCCTGCGGGCGATCGAAAGCCGCGAAAATGATTCGCGATATCGGCAAAATCACATCACCGCCGTCAACGAACTGAAAAAGGGGTGGCTGCGTAAACTGGCGCTCGCCGGTGGATTCTATGCCATTGCCCTGGAAGTTCGCCACTGGTTCAGGCCCGGCTATGTGGTCGACATCGGCACTATCAGGCACGCCAAGTGGTTCCGGCTTGCTGGCACGGACAATCTGGTCTTTCAGGCGAATTATGACGGAAGCTGGGAGAGCTATCTAGAGGATTTCTCCAACAAGGCCTATCAGGGGCAGAACGCCGTCTGGAGCAATTGCGTTGGCTATCCGCGAACCAGAGGGCTGATGCAGAAAGGCGCCTATGACGGGGATCGGTTCAAAACATGGGTGCGCGGAAAGCAGGTCGAGACGCAGTTCTGGTACTGCCGTTTCGGGGAACTCACAAACGACAATATCCGCATCAACGCGCTGGTTCGCGACGGTCTGGCAAGATCGCGGACAAATTCCGGCGCGCGCGCCTGGCTGAGCTATTTCGGCTCGATGCCTCACCCGGTGACGGCGATCGAAACGGACGAGGTTCAGTCCTTCCTGTTTCACGGTTTCAAGGAGCTCGACTGGTCGAGCTGTCTCGCGCTCCATTTCTGTGACGATCCCGAACAGCGCGCGGCCCTCAAGACATTTGTATCGAGGCTGATCGGGCGACCGCAGGACACCGCCGTCGACTTCCGGGAGTCGCTGATCGCCTTCGGCGATGTCAAGCATCCGGATCGGGCCTGTTCGTTCGCGTTGTCGCACAGCGGGCTGGCGAAACTCGGCGTGCCGGGCCTTGAAGGCCATCAGGGCCTTGCAAGCTTTCCGCAGGCCTATCTTTCCGGCATGGGGCGTCGCGGCCAGATTCTCGGAGACAACGGCCGCAACGGGAACGGCAACTGGCTTTGGGCCGACAGTTGGGACGAGGGCGCTGGCGACAGGATCACCACCGACGCTGTACTCTTCGTCATGGGGCGCACGCGCAAACATCACGAGACGCTGTTGCGAGAAGTCGAGACGTTGCTGGGCGAGGCAATCGACGTCGTTCATCGGGTCGACTGCGCTTTCGTCAAAAAAGGCAAAGCCGGCAAACCAGACAGGTCAATCGAACATTTCGGATTTCGCGACGGAATTTCGCAGCCGGTGATGCGTGGCACGCAACGACATTCGCGAGGCGCAAGCGATGCGAACACCGTCAACCCCGGCGAATTCATCCTCGGATATCAGGACAACAAGGACCTGTTCGCGCCATCGCCGCATCTGCTTGAATACAATGATCCTGCGCAGGAACTGCCTTTACCCGCCGAAATGCTGCCGGAACGCTTCGCCGATTTCTCCGATCGACGCAGCGACAAGCGCGATCTCGGGCGCAACGGGAGCTTTCTCGTCATCCGTCAATTGCAGCAGGACGTGGAGGGTTTTTGGGAGAACGCCCGGGCGAAGGCCGAAAAGGTCGCCGAGGAAAGACCTGATCTGGCAGGCGAAGCCGATGCTGACTGGGTCGCCGCCAAGATTATCGGCCGCTGGAAAAGCGGCGCGCCGCTGGTTCGGGAGCCGAAGCGAACGGACGCCATGTCGGATGAGAATGATTTCCTTTACGGCCGGGATGACGCACAAGGACTGCGCTGTCCGCATGGAGCCCACATCCGTCGCTCCAATCCCCGCGAATCCTTCAATCCAGACTCACAGGCCGCGCTCGACATTGCCAACCGGCACCGGATCCTGCGTCGCGGCCGGCCTTATAGTCGTGATGAGGGCGGTGAGGACGAGGAAAAAGGTCTGCTGTTTTGCTGCTTCAACGCAAATATCGAGCGCCAGTTCGAATTTGTGCAGCAGAGCTGGGTCAATGCGCCGACGTTTCATGGCCTGCGCCGGGAACCCGATCCCCTGATGGATCCGGTCGGAAAGGGCAGTTTCACGATTCCCACATCGAACGGCCCGGTCCAGCTCAACGACATGCAGACCTATGTCACCATGAAAGGGGGCGGATATTTTTTTATGCCGGGCCGCGCAACGCTGCGCTATCTCGGCATTTGATGGCGACGACATTGTCGAAGGCGGAATTTTCTGCAAGATATCAGATGTTTCACAATGTCTTCCGACAAGGTCCGTCGCATGATGTCCGAACGAAATTTCCTTGAGTCGCTGTTCCATGTTGCTGTCGAGGCGGCGCTTCCTGATCGCTGCATAGACGCCTTCCTGCCGGAAAAACCGAAGGGGCGGACGATCGTGATCGGGGCGGGCAAGGGCGCGGCCCAACTGGCCGCAGCCTTCGAGGAACGATGGGACGGACCGATTTCAGGCGCTGTCGTCACGCGGTACGGCTATGCCGCGCCGTGCAAATCCATCGACGTGATCGAGGCGGCGCATCCGGTTCCCGACGAAGCGGGTCTGAAAGGCGCGGCGCGGCTTTTCGAATGCGTCGAGGGGCTGACGGAAGACGATCTGGTCGTCGCGCTGATTTGCGGCGGCGGTTCGGCGTTGCTGCCTTTTCCGCCCGGAGAACTGGCGCTCGGCGACGAGGTCGCGCTGAATCAGGAGCTTCTGAAATCCGGCGCGCCGATTTCCGTCATGAACTGCATCCGCACGCATGTTTCCGGCATCAAGGGCGGTCGGCTGGCTCTTGCGGCGCATCCCGCCAAGGTCGTGTCTCTTCTCGTTTCCGATATTCCGGGCGACATTGCGTCCTTCGTGGCGTCGGGTCCGACAGTCCCTGGCGAAGGAACGCTCGAGGAGGCGCGGGACTATGTCGAAGCGTACGAAATCGATTTGCCGAAAGCCGTTCAGCGTCATCTGTCGAGCGACGCCGCCAGAGCGCCGGCGGCGGACGATCCGCGTTTCGAGGGGAACGAGACGCATATCATCGCATCGGCGCAAATCTCGCTTGAGGCGGCCGCACGGGCGGCGCGCGAACGGGGTTTCGACGCCTTCATTCTGTCGGACGCGATAGAAGGAGAGGCGCGTGAAGTCGCCCATGTGCATTCGGCGATCGCCAAGCAGGTGTGTATGCGAAATCAGCCCTTCTCCAAACCCGTCGTCATCCTGTCGGGGGGCGAAACCAGCGTGTCCCTGAAAAACGAGGGTCGTGGAGGGCGCAACGGAGAATTCTTGTTGTCTTTCGCGCTCGATATCGATGGCGAGGCGTCGATCTATGCGCTGGCGGCCGATACCGACGGTATCGACGGGAGCGAAGATAATGCAGGGGCCTATGCCGACGGCGATACGGTCGCCGCGATTCGCAAGGCAGGCGGCGATCCCGCCTGGCTGCTTCGGCACAATGACTGCTGGGTGGCGTTCGACCTGGCTGGCGCCCTCTTCGTTCCGGGGCCAACCGGCACCAATGTGAATGATTTCCGAGCTATACTTGTAAGATGATCTGCGGTTGATGGAAAATTGTTAAGCAACCAGAAACATAGCGGTTCCATAATGCTTCAATACCGGTAAACTGCCCCAAGACTTGGGTGAATTGCGACTTTTTCATGCAGGAAATCGAGGGGCTGGATATTGTATTTGTTTGATCCGCTGCGCTCCTTTCCCGCAATTGACATATAATAATCTGCGAGGGGAATTGATGACGATCGACATCGATATCAAGCCGACGGTGAGTGAGCTATTACAGAAGTTCAAGGATCCGGCGCTGAGAGTCGCCAACCAGCAGGCCAACGCCGAGACGATCTCGCGCATGAAGCGCTCCAGCCCGGTTGTGGTCGGAGTCGGAAAGGCCAAGGATCACATTCCCGGAATGCGGGAGAACCTCATACTCCATGCCGGACCACCGAACAGCTGGGACAAGGCTTCCGGCGCCATGAAGGGCGCCATCATCGGCGGGATGCTTTTCGAAGGCCTCGCCAAGACCAAGGACGAAGCCGTCGCCATGATGGAAAAGGGCGAAGTGGACCTGGAGCCATGTCACGACCACGACGCGGTCGGGCCGATGGCTGGGATCACCACCTGGTCCATGCCTGTCTACATCATCGAAGATCAGGTCTCCGGTCAAAGGACCTATTCCAATATTAGCGACGACCTCGGCGACTTCATGGGCGCTTCGGTGCGTTTCGGCGTGTATGAGAAGCCGGCTATTGATCACCTCCACTGGGTGGCGGACATGTTCGGTCCGATCCTCAACGACGTGATACAGGATGTGGGCCCGATCGACCTGCTGCCGATCATTGGCAAGGGCCTGCTGCTCGGTGACGACTGTCACGTCGCCATGACCGCGACGACGCCGATGTTCCTGCGGGTCCTGATGCCGGGCCTCATCAAAGCCTGCAAGGATCAGGACACGTTGCTCAAGATCACCGAGTTGATCTACTGCGACGAACTGTTCACGCTGAATCCCATCATGGCGACCTGCAAGGCGATCAGCATTGCTGGCAGCAATGTCGCCCACAGCAGCATCGTCACCGTCATGGCCCGCAACGGAACCGAATTCGGCATCAAGGTGTCGGGACTGGGAGATCGGTGGTTTACGGGACTCGCCGAGATCGGACGGGGTTTCCTTATGCCGGGATTATCGCCGTCCGATATCGGACGGGATATGGGCGACAGCGCCATAACCGAAACCATGGGGCTGGGCGGAACGGCGAGATCGATTGCCGGCGGCTTCAAGGACGCAACCGGTACGACCACGCAGCTCTATGGCGTCACGGAATCGGAAAGCGATTTTTTCCGTATACCCGCCCTTGAAAACCGTGGTTCGCCGATGGGCTTCGACGTTCTGAAGATCATCGAGAAAAAGATTCGTCCCGCGGTGAATTCCGGCCTGGCCAATAGGCAGATGAACCGTCCTGCCGCCGGAGTCGGGTATCTGCACCCGCCCATGGAGGCTTTCATCAGCGCGGCGATCGCGCTTGGCGAAGCCTAAGCATGACACATGAACTTTCCGGTTCTCAATAACCCGGGTAGCGAACCTTGAGACAGCCGGTTGACATGATTTTCCCGCCGATAGAGGCGGGGCCGGTTCCATACTGGCGGTTGCCGTTGCGGAGCTGTTCGCAGCTGTGCTTCCAGACAAACGAACTGACCGGGTTGTTCTTCCTTGCCGCGGTTCTCGTCTCATCTCCCATTTCGGCGGTCTATCTGCTGGCGGCGGCAATCATTGCGCCGGCCGGTCGCTGGGTGATCGGCGACCGGGACCATGCCGAAGACACCGGTCTGCCCGGGCTCAATCCCTCATTGATTGCAGTATCGCTGCCTTCCTTTTACGAGACGGGATGGACGAATTTCGGCATGTGGGGCGTGTTGCTGGCATGCGTGGTGGCTGCGGTCGTTCTGGTCAAACTGTTCCTCTTTATTCTGCCATTTCCTTTTTTCATCCTGCCCTTTCTGATCATCTTCTGGGTTCTGGCGGCCCTCGCTCCGCATGTCGGCGTCCTGCAGCCGCTGACTTTTCCGGCTCTGCCGGTCGCCGATTTCAATCCGGTTCTCGCCGTGCTGATGAGCCTCGGGCAGGCGGTGTATTCTCCGATGATCCTGTCGGGAGTTCTGTTCATAGCCGGCATGCTGGTGAGCAACTGGCGGCACGCCGTGGTCGCCGCGTCCGGCGCCATCGTCGGCGCCATGGTGTCCTATTACTACGGAGACGTGGATCCGGAGAGCGTCAATCAAGGTCTTTACGGCTTCAACGGTGTGCTTGCCGCCGTCGCAGCCTATGTGACCTGCGGGGAGAAGCTGAGGCTGGCCGTGCTGGGCGCCATTCTGGCGACCATGCTGATACCGGCGGTCGGGGATCTCGGCCTGCAGTCGCTGGCCGCGCCATTCCTCATCACCATCTGGTTGATGCTGGCGCTCGGATGGGTCGAAGACAGATGGTTAGGTCCTCCCGAGGAAGACGCGTAACGAAACCATTCCGCTGTTATTCGGCGCCGATTCTTTCGATGCGCCCGATAAGCCCGCCTGCGGTTCGCAGCGACGCGCCGCAGGCAAGCACCATTTGCGGCAGGATTATCCATTCCAGCGCCCATGCCGCGCCGGATCGTTCGTTCTCGTGGATCAGGGCCTGGTGCATGCCGCCAGTCTGGGCCGCGTTGTAGCGGGCGAGCGTGACAAGCAGTTCGGCGGAGACCGGATTCTGCTTGTGCGGCATGGCGGACGATCCGCCTCCGCCGCTGATCGCAATCTCGGAAACCTCGTTCTGCGCCATCAGCGAAATGTCCTGGCCGATCTTGCCAAGCGCGCCGGTTACTTCGCTGAGCCAGCCGGCGAGCGCCGCGAGCCCGCCGCGCTGTGTGTGCCAATTGACGGACGGCGCCAGGTCGAGTTCGACGGCGAGCGCATTGATGATGTCCTGTCCGTTTTCGCCCAACTTGTCGAGTGTGCCGACAGCGCCTCCGAACTGCAGGCGGAGCAGGCGCGGGCGCAGTGCTTCGAGCGCCACGGCTGCGTCCTGCAATGGTCGCGTCCAGTTGCGAATCTTGTCGCCTACGGTGATCGGAAGAGCAGTCTGCATGCGGGTGTGGCCGTTCAACTTGTCCGACCCCCAGACGCCGGCAAGACGGGTCAGGCCAGCCGTCACCTGCGCGATTTCATGCTCGATCTGTTCGAGCGCCGGCTTCAGGCGCAGGATGAGGGACGTGTCGATGACATCCTGGCTTGTCGCGCCGAAATGGAGATGTTGCGCGTGAGGCTCGCCGACGGCTGTGCGCAACTGCCGAACCAGTTCGGGAACGCATACGCCGTCGCGCCGGGTGGCTTCGCTGAGCGCGTCCAGATCGGGCGAGAATGCGTCGGCGGCGGCTTCGATCGCCTGCGCGGCGCCTCGTGGTATGACGCCGGCGTTCTGCTGCACCCTTGCTAGCGCCGTCTCGAAACGCAGCATGGCGTCGATTTCAGCCTGCAGCTCGAAACAGCGGGCGACCTGGCCCGGATCGAACAGCTTGCCGAGGATCGGATCGTTAAAGACTGTGGCGGACATGGCGGAGCCTGGATATCATCCGGCGCTCTCTTCCCTGCGTCTGACCTCGTCCACGAAAGCCTTGATGGCTTCCGCGAGCACGATTGGTTGCTCGATACAGGGCAGGTGGCCGGCATTGGGGATCGGCTGGTACATGGCGCCGGGAATAAGCTTCGCCATCGCGCCCACGAGATCCGGCGGCGTGGAGCCGTCCTCTTCCCCCACGATGCAGATCGTCGGCACGCCGATTTTTTCCGCTTCGGCTGTCAGGTCTGCATCGCGCAAGGCCGCACAGGTTCCCACATAGCCATCTTGCGGCGTGCGGATGAGCATATTTCGGTAGCCGGCAAACTCATCGGTCTGTTCCTCGCGGAATTTTCGGGTGAACCAGCGCTCGAGAATGGCGTCGGAGATCGATGCAACGCCGCCTTTTTCGATCGCTTCAATGCGGCCGTTCCACAGGTCCGCATTGCCGATCTTCGGCGCGGTGTCGCACAGGATCAGGGCTCGCACGAGATCGGGACGCCGGGCGTACAAGCCCTGCGCGATCACGCCGCCGACGGAAAGGCCGCAAATGAAGGCGTTGGTGACGCCGAGCAGATCAAGCAGTCCCTCCAGGTCGCCGACATGATCGTCGATGGAGTAGGGCGACTGGCCGACATCGGACAGACCATGCCCGCGCTTGTCATAGGCGACGATCGCGAATTCGCCCGCCATGCGCATGATTACGTCGCGCCAGATGCGAAAATCCGTTCCGAGACTGTTGGAAAACACAATGACGGGACGCCCCTCCGGCGCTCCTATCAGCTGGAAGTGCATCGTGACGCCATTTATATGGGCAAATTGCATGGATCCCCTTCCCGAAATGCGTGGCGACCGCCAAGGGTCCCTGGCCGCGTCATGCCTCTTCCCCATGAAAGCAGATCAATACGGTAAGGTAAATTGATAATTCTTCGGTCAATCAATAGCAGATCCGCTATCGTTCGCGGACGTCAGGTCACCGCCGACCGGACCTGGAAGCGATCATCCCGCCAGGCATTGCTTTGAAGTATGTCGGAGAGCGTCGCCACAGCGTCGAAGACATCCACAAACCGGATATAGAGCGGGGCAAAGCCGAAGCGCATAATGTCCGGCGCGCGGAAATCGCCGACGACGCCGCGTGAAATCAGCGCCTGCATGACGGCGTAGGCGTTCTCGTGCCGGAAGGAAACCTGGCTGCCGCGCAGGGCTGATTCCCGGGGGCTCGCCAGTTCCAGGCCGAATCCGGCGCATTCCTCCTCGACCAGCGCGATGAAATATTCACAAAGTTCGACCGATTTCGTCCGGATCGCGGCGATATCGACGCGATCCCAGATTGCGAGCGCGGGTTCGAGCGCGGCCATCGAAAGCACCGGCGGCGTTCCGGTGAGAAAGCGATGAATGGTCTCGGCCGGCTCAAAGGACGGGTCGAAGGCGAAAGGCCGGCTGTGGCCGAACCATCCGGACAAGGGTTGTTCGGCGATGGTTTGCAGCCGTGGGGCGACATACACGAATGCCGGGGCTCCGGGGCCGCCATTGAGATATTTGTAGGTGCAGCCAACGGCGAAGTCCGCGTCTGCTCCGGCAAGGTCGACGGGAAGCGCGCCGGTTGAATGGGCTAGGTCCCAGACGACGAGCGCGCCTGCCTCGTGCGCCATCTTTGTTATGTCCGCCATGTCGTGCATGCGCCCGGTACGGTAGTTGACGTGGGTGAGCATGACGACGGCCACGCTGTCGTCGATGGCTTGCTTCACATTTTCAGGCGTGTCGACCAGCCGCAGTTCGTGGCCCTGGCCGGCGAATGCGCTGAGCCCTTCGACCATGTAAAGATCGGTCGGGAAATTGCTGCGCTCGGAGACGATGATCTTGCGTTCGGGATTTAGGCGGATCGCCGCCGCCAGCACCTTGAACAGATTGATCGAAGTGGAATCCGTCACCACAACGTCATTGGCGCCGGCGCCGATCAGTGACGCGATCCTGGCGCCGAGCCGCAACGGCATCTCGTACCAGCCGGCGGTGTTCCAGGAGGCGATGAGGTCATTCGCCCACTCATCGTCGATGCAGGACCGCATGCGTTCCCGCACCGAAACATGCATGGGGCCGAGCGAGTTGCCGTCGAGATAAATCAGCCCCGGCCTCAGAACGAACTCATCACGAAAATCGCCAAGCGGATCAGAGCTGTCACGCTCCTCAGCATTGTTGCGATTGATCTGCATTAGAGCTCGCCTCCGGTCGCCGATTGAATATTTCAAGTATAAAATAAATTCGCAGCCTTATGCAATCCAAACCACCCTTTTCGTTGACCTCGCGCCGCACATCTGATTTCAGAAGTGTTCTGCGATTGAACGCCGTATCTGAAGCAATGACGCGAAAAAACTCCGCCGCCCAACGCCGGGTCTCCATTTTCGGATCGACAGGCTCGATCGGATGCAGCACGCTCGATGTCATTTCGCATCTGGGTGGGCGCGAAAACCTCCCTGTTGTTGCGCTTACCGGCATGGACAACATTCCCCTGCTTGCAAAACAGGCGCGCGCCTATGGCGCGGAACTGGCGGTCACGGCCGATGCATACCGCTATCAGGACTTGAAGAACGCACTCTCAGGGTCCGGCGTGGAAGTGGCGGCGGGCGCTTCGGGGCTGCTCGAGGCGGCGGAACGCGAGGTCGATTGCGTTATGGCAGGCATAGTCGGCATGGCGGGGCTCGCGCCGACGCTGGCTGCGGCTGCGCGGGGCGCGGATATAGCGCTCGCAAACAAGGAATGCCTGGTCGCGGCCGGCGCTCTTTTCAAGGCGCATATCCGGCAAGGCGGCGGACGGCTGCTTCCTGTCGACAGCGAGCACAATGCAATCTTCCAGGTATTCGATCACGCCAACCCGGAAACTATTGAGCGGGTCATTCTGACCGCGTCCGGCGGACCGTTCCGCAACAGGAGCCTGCACGACATGGCCGGCGTGACGCCGGAGCAGGCCAGTTCCCATCCCAACTGGTCGATGGGCATGAAGATATCCATCGACAGCGCTTCCATGTTCAACAAGGCGCTGGAAATGATCGAGGCGATGCATCTGTTTTCGCTGAAGCCGGAACAGATCGAGGTCGTCGTCCACCCTCAGTCGATCATCCATTCGATGGTTGGATATCGGGACGGAACGGTGCTTGCGCAACTCGGCATGCCCGACATGCGCACGGCCATCGGTTATGCGCTCACCTATCCGACGCGTTCCGATCTGCCGGTCGAGCGGTTGGATTTCAGCAGGCTTTCGCGGCTCGATTTCGAGCCGCCGGACGAAATCCGCTTTCCCGCGCTGGGTCTGGCGCGCAAGGCGATGGAGGATGGCGGCGCGGCCGGCGCGGTTCTCAACGGAGCAAAGGAAGTCGCCCTGGAAGGGTTCATCACCGGCAAGATCGGCTTTCTCGACATGGCGGAAATCGTCGACAGCGTCATGGAGAGACTGCCGTCTTCCGATCCCTTGCGCGATATCGAGGACGTCTACGAGGCTGACAAGGCGGCGCGGGAAGCAGCGCGCGGGTTCATCGGAGAAATGGGCCCGATTTCCTGACCGCAAGGCTCTCGATCAGGCTACCGAACCGGCGCCGTTCATCGCCTGTTCAGGTTCAGCGAATTATGCACGGCGCGGTCCAGGACGGGAATTGCGCGGGACGGTCCGTATCGACGATCAGAGCCGGCAAAAATTGTCCCCAAGGTAGTGCAAACACTCGAAAACTATGTATTGTACGGACGGCTCTTCCTCGATGGGAAGTTAAACGGAGGCTTTAGCATGAAGAAATTGTTGGCTCTGGCGCTGGTGGCTGCATTCGTCGCCGGATGTACGCCGACCGAACAGGGCGCGGCTATCGGAGCAGGCACAGGCGCGGCCGTTGGCGCAATCGCGACGGGCACCGTCGGTGGAACGCTCGCAGGCGCAGCCATTGGCGGCGTGGCGGGCGCAGTGATCGGGCGCGTGTCCGAGGGCTCCAACCGGTGTTATTACCGCGACAGATATGGCCGTCGCTATGTCGACTCCTGCCCGCGGGGCTACTGATCGACCGGGCAAGACGCCCTATCGCTATTGAATCCAGAAGCCGGCGACCGAAAGGTCGCCGGTTTTGTTCGTATGGCGCGCAATTCGCGTCCTAGGCCTCCTCGAAAGCCTCAAGCCCGGCATTGAGTTGATCGAACAACTCCGGTCCGAGCGTTTCTCTCAGCCGCCTCTCGAAATCGAGGGCGAGTTGCGCCAGGGCGCGGTAGTTTTTCTGCCCAAGCGCGGTCAGGGTCAGGTGCTCCACCCTTCTGTCTTTGCTGTCGGATTGCCGTTTCAGCCAGCGCCGGCCTTCGAGCGCCTGCACAGCGCGGCTGACTTTGGTTTTGTGCATGGCTGAATGCCGCCCGATATCGGTAGCCGTCAGGCAGCCATATTGCCCAAGCGTCGCAAGGACCCGCCATTCCGGACGCGTCAGTCCGCTGTGCCGCCTATAAATTGCTGCAAAGCGCCGGCTCACTGTTTCAGCGGCGCGGTTCAGCCGGTAGGGCATGAACTGTTCGAGGGAGAGAAGCGGATCGGGCTCGTCTGCCACGGCAATCTCCGTTTGATAGTTACAAAATGGATTGTTACGTTTGCAACAAATATACCAATCACCGTAGTGAGGGAAATCATGCACGCCGCCTATATGCCCGGATTCGGCAATGATTTTGAGACCGAATCCCTGCCCAACGCCCTGCCGCAAGGCCAGAACAGCCCGCAGAAATGCAATTACGGGCTCTACGCCGAACAGCTCTCCGGTTCGCCATTCACCGCGCCGCGTGGCACGAACGAGCGGTCATGGCTCTACCGGATCCGGCCGAGCGTGCGGCATACGAGCCGGTTTTCGTCGGTCGAACTTCCCTACTGGAAAACCGCGCCGCACATGACGGACGGCCACTTGACCATCGGACAGCTCCGGTGGAACCCGGTTCCCATGCCGAATGAAAAGACCACCTTCATCGAAGGCGTGCGCACCATGACGACGGCGGGCGACGTGCATACGCAGGTCGGCATGGCGACCCATGTCTATGTCTGCAACACGCCGATGGTCGACGACTATTTCTTCAACGCAGACGCCGAACTTCTCATTGTTCCGCAGATCGGCGGCCTCCAGGTCTTCACGGAAATGGGCAAGATCGATCTCGAGCCGCTCGAAATCTGCATCATCCCGCGCGGCATGATCTTTCAGGCAAGTCCCGTCGGAGAACAGGCTCGCGGCTACATCTGCGAAAATTACGGCGCCAAGTTCACCCTTCCGGATCGCGGCCCGATCGGCGCAAATTGCCTTGCCAATCCGCGTGACTTCAAGACCCCGGTCGCCGCCTGGGAGGACAAGGAAACCGATTGTCGGGTTCATGTGAAATGGTGCGGTCGCTTCTATGTAACGGAGATCGGTCATTCGCCGCTCGACGTCATCGCCTGGCACGGGAACTACGCGCCCTACAAGTATGATTTGAGAACCTATTCACCGGTGGGCGCAATTCTCTTTGACCATCCAGACCCGTCCATCTTCACGGTTTTGACGGCGCCGAGCGGGGAAGAGGGAACCGCCAACATCGATTTCGTCATCTTCCCGCCGCGCTGGTTGGTGGCTGAACACACCTTCCGTCCGCCCTGGTATCACCGCAACATCATGTCGGAATTCATGGGTCTCATTCAGGGGCAGTACGACGCCAAGGAAGAGGGATTCGTGCCGGGCGGCATGAGCCTGCACAACATGATGCTGCCGCACGGGCCCGACGCAATGGGTTTCGACAAAGCCTCGAATTCCAATCTTGGCCCGACGAAACTGGAAGAGACGATGGCGTTCATGTTCGAGACGCGTTTTCCTCAGCATGTGACACAATACGGCATGGATCTGGATACGTTGCAGGACGACTATATCGACTGCTGGAAAGATCTTGAAAAACACTTCGACGGTACGATCGAAGGCAATTGGGGGAAATAGGATGAAACTCGCCACCTTGCGCGACGGTTCGCGTGACGGACAACTGGTTGTCGTCTCGCGGGATCTGACACAATGCACTGTCGTCAATCATATCGCAGCAACGCTTCAGGACGTGCTTGACGACTGGTCCGCGCTTGCGCCGCGGCTGGCCAGAGCCGCGGAAGCGCTGGAATCCGGCTCGCAGCCGACGCAGCGCTTTCATGAGAGCGAGGCGCTTTCGCCACTGCCGCGCGCCTATCAGTGGGCTGACGGATCGGCCTATGTGAACCACGTCGAACTGGTGCGAAAGGCGCGCAACGCCGAGATGCCGGCCAGCTTCTGGACGGATCCCCTGATGTATCAGGGCGGTTCCGACGCGTTTCTTGCGCCGCGTGACGCCATCCGCATGGAAGACGACGCCTGGGGCATCGATATGGAAGGCGAGGTCGCCGTCATCGTCGACGATACGCCGATGGGCGCGAGCGTTGATGAGGCGCGGGACAGGATCCGGCTGGTCATGCTGGTCAACGACGTGTCTCTGAGAAATCTCATTCCCGCGGAGCTTGGCAAGGGGTTCGGCTTTTTCCAGAGCAAGCCTTCCTCCGCGTTTTCGCCGGTCGCAGTCACGCCGGACGAGCTTGGCGATGCGTGGGATGGCGGAAAGCTACATCGGCCGTTGCTTGTCGACTATAACGACAAACCGTTCGGCCGGGCCGACGCGGGCGTCGACATGACCTTCGATTTCCCGACGCTGATCGCCCACGCAGCAAAATCGCGGCCGCTATCGGCGGGCGCAATCATCGGCTCTGGCACGGTGTCCAACAAGCTCGACGGAGGGCCGGGGCGTTCGATAAGAGAGGGCGGGGCAGGCTTTTCCTGCATCGCCGAGATCAGAATGATCGAGACGATCAATTCGGGCAAACCCACCACCCCCTTCATGTCGTTTGGAGACAAGGTTCGGATCGAGATGAAGGACGGCGCAGGCCACTCCATCTTCGGCGCTATCGAACAGACTGTAGAAAAATACGAGAGGAAATCCTGATCCATGGCCAAGGAATTTGCGTCGCGCGGCGACATGACGGAAAAAGCCGTCACTTTTTCGGAAATCGGCCGCGATCTTTGGGCCTTCACTGCGGAGGGCGACCCCAACACGGGCGTGATCATCGGTGACGACTGCGTCATGATCGTTGACGCGCAGGCTACGCCGCGTCTCGCCAACAAGGTGGTCGAAAAGATCCGCGGAGTGACGGACAAGCCAATCCGCTACGTCGTCCTTTCTCACTACCACGCCGTTCGCGTGCTTGGCGCGTCCGCCTATGGCGCCGACGAGATCATTGCGTCGGACACCTGCCGCGCAATGGTCGCCGAGCGCGGACAGGAAGATTGGGATTCCGAATTCGAGCGCTTTCCGCGTCTGTTTCAGGGGCATGAGAGCATTCCGGGCCTGACATGGCCGACCATGACTTTCGCGACAAAAATGACCGTTTATCTCGGCAACAGGCGCGTCGACCTGATGCATCTGGGCCGCGCGCATACGGCTGGCGACATTGTCGCTTGGGTCCCCGACGAGGGGGTCATGTTCACCGGCGACATCGTCGAATACCATTCCGCATGTTACTGCGGCGACGGACATTTCAGCGACTGGGGCGCGACGCTCGATGCGATCAAGGCTTACCGGCCGGCGGCGATCGCGCCCGGCCGCGGCGACGCGCTCGTCGGCGACGAGATGGTGAATGCGGCGATCGAGAACACCCGCGATTTCGTCGAGAGCACCTATCGGCCGGCTGCAGCCGTTGCAGCCCGCGGGGGGTCGCTGAAGGACGCCTGGGACGCGGTCAGGGCTGAATGCGACCCGAAGTTTGCCGACTACGCAATCTATGAACATTGCCTCCCGTTCAATGTCGCGCGCGCCTATGACGAGGCGCAGGGCATGGATACGCCGCGGATATGGACAGCGGAACGCGACAAGCAGATGTGGGAGTCTCTCCAGGGCTGACAAGGTCCGGGACGGGAAGTCGGGAGGAGTTCCATGAGCAAGATTTTCGAGACGCCGCTCTACGCCTATGAGCGCAGCGCGGACCAGGACGCCGAGAAGCCGGTCAGGCATCCGGTCGTCGTTATCGGCGCGGGCCCCATCGGTCTGGCCGCCGCCATCGATCTGGCGCAAGCCGACGTGCCGGTGGTGGTGCTGGACGAGAACGACCGGGTGAGCTGGGGATCGCGGGCGATCTGCTACGCCAAGCGGCCTCTGGAAATTCTCGACCGGCTTGGCTGCGGAGACGAATTCGTCGACAAGGGCGTGCAGTGGAACCTTGGTAAGGTCTATTTCGACGACCACAAGGTCTATGAATTCGACCTTCTGCCCGAGAAAGGGCACAAGCGGCCCGCCTTCGTCAATCTGCAGCAATATCACTTCGAGGAATATCTGATCCACCGCGTGCGCCAGTTGCAGGCGCAGGGCAATCCGCTGGATCTGCGCGGCGGAAACCGTGTAACCCACATCGAACAGGATGAAACGGGCGCGCGCCTCAATGTCGAGACGTCCGAGGGCTCCTACCGTCTCGAAGCCGATTGGCTGATTGTCTGCGACGGCGCGACCTCGCCGGCAAGAAGCGTTCTCGGTCTCGATTTTGTCGGCCGCGTCTTCGAGGACAATTTCCTGATTGCCGACGTCATAATGGACGCCGACTTCCCCGTCGAACGCCGCTTCTGGTTCGACCCGCCATTCAATCGCGGCCAGTCTGCGCTTCTGCACAAGCAGCCCGACAATGTCTGGCGCATCGATCTTCAGCTTGGCTGGAATATCGATCGCGATGAGGAGAAAAAGCCGGAAAAGGTCATCCCGCGACTCAAGGCCATGCTCGGGGACGACGCGAAATTCGAGCTGGAATGGGTTTCGATCTACACGTTCCAGTGCCGTCGCATGGAAACCTTTCTCCACGACCGGGTGATCTTTGCCGGTGATTCCGCGCACCAGGTCTCGCCTTTCGGCGCCAGAGGCGCCAATTCCGGCATTCAGGACACCGACAATCTCATCTGGAAGCTGAAGCTCGTCATGGACGGCAAGGCCCCGGAAAGCCTTCTGCGCAGCTACGATTACGAGCGCATGCTCGCCGCCGACGAGAACATCCTCAACTCGACGCGCGCGACGGAGTTCATCACGCCGAAATCTGAGATCAGCCGCATCTTCCGCAACGCCGTGCTGGATCTGGCCGAGAAGCATGAGTTCGCCCGCAGTCTCGTCAATTCAGGACGCCTGTCCGTGCCGAGCGTCTATGACGGCTCGCCGCTCAACGGCAATGACGAACCGACGCTCCCGGACCGCGCCAGGCCCGGAGCGCCGGCAAGCGACGCGCCCGTCGGCGGCGCCTGGCTTATCGATCTGCTCGGCAACCGCTTCCAGCTCGTCGGGTTCAATGCCGAGGTTCCGGGATTGATGGAGATCGGCGGGATTCCGGTAGAAGGTCTCACTGTCGACGCGTCTTCCGAGGACGGTTTCATCCGGGATCGATATCTCGGCGACGAGAGCCAGGCTGTGTATCTGTTCCGGCCGGACCAGCACGTTGCGGCCCGATGGCTCTCCTTTGACGAAGCGGCAGTCGGGCAGGCGCTCAGGACCGCCGTCGGAAAGGGCTGAGAGGAAAAGCCATGTTGAATACCAATAAGAACATAGCGAGGCAGGACGACTTCCTGGAAGAACTCCTGGCCGCGCATGAGGGATTATCCAAGTCAGAAAGCGATGCTTTCAACGCCCGCCTGATCCTGCTTCTGGCCAATCATGTCGGCGATCTTGACGTGCTTCGCGAGGCGCTCAAGGCCGCTGCTTATTCCGGTAGCCGCCAGGTGGAATGACCTGAAACGCGTACCGGCGAGGCCGGACACAAGCGAAGGATATTCCGAATGAAAATCGAACAGATTCACCACGTCGCCTATCGTTGCAAGGACGCGAAAGAAACCGTCGACTGGTACACGAAAATGCTTAACATGGACTTCGTGCTGGCGATCGCCGAGGATAATGTCCCGTCCACCCACGAACCCGATCCCTACATGCACATCTTTCTGGACGCAGGAAACGGCAATGTGCTGGCCTTCTTCGAGCTGCCGACCAAACCGCTGATGGGCCGCGACGAGAATACGCCGGCCTGGGTGCAGCACATCGCCTTCAAAGTGAAGGACCGTGACGCCCTGTTGGAGTACAAGGATCATCTGGAAGAGAACGGCGTCGACGTGCTCGGCGTCACCGACCATTCGATTTTCCACTCGATCTATTTCTTTGATCCGAACGGACACCGCGTCGAACTTGCATGCCCGGATCCGGAGGAAGAAGAAATGCTGAAGCGTCTGGACGACGTCAAATGGGATATGCTTGAGGAATGGTCGCGAACGAAAAAGGCGCCGCGCCACGCAGACTGGATGCACGCCAAGGAACTCGCCGACACCTGATCCGATGACGGGCGCCGGCGAAAACACAGACGACGGAGAGATAATGTCGAGACCGGTTCTTTATGATTACTGGCGGTCATCCGCCAGTTATCGCGTACGGATTGCGCTCAATCTCATGGGCCTGGCCTATGACGCCGTGCCTGTGAACTTGCTGACGGGTCAGCACCGCGGCGAGGACCATATCGCCCGCAATCCGCAAGGATTGGTGCCTGCCCTGGAGATCGACGGCCATATGCTGACCCAGTCGATGGCGATCATCGAGTATCTCGACGAGACGCGTCCCGATCCGGGTTTTTTGCCGAAGGAAAAACACGAACGCGCGCGCGTGCGCGCGCTCGCCTATGCAATCGCGATGGAGATCCATCCCGTTTGCAACCTCTCCGTCGCCGCGCATGTCGTGGAACTGACCGGACGCGACGAAGATCGGGTCGCCTGGATGAAGACATTCATTCGCAGGGGGCTGGTTGGTCTGGAAGGCATGCTTGCGGACGGCAAAAGCGGCATCTACTGCCATGGCGACACACCCACCATGGCCGATCTCTGTCTCGTTCCGCAGGTCTACAATGCAAAACGCTGGGAAGTCGAAATCTCAGATCTGGAGAGAATCAACACGATCTTTGAAAATTGCGCTGCGTTGGAAAGCTTTGCGGCGGCCCATCCCGACCGGATCGGACCGCCGCCGGATTAATTCTATTCCGCGGCTTCGGTCTTGATGACGCCGCGGCGTATCTGGTCTTCCTCGATCGATTCGAACAGGGCGCGGAAATTCCCTTCGCCAAAGCCCTCGTCGCCCTTGCGCTGGATGAATTCGAAGAAGATCGGGCCGATCACGGTCTTCGAGAAGATCTGCAGCAGGATTTTCGTCTGCCCGCCGCCGACGACGCCTTCGCCGTCGATCAGGATACCGTGTTTCTTCATGCTGTCGATCGGCTCGTCATGGCCTTTCACACGGTCATGGGACATGTCGTAATAGGCGTCCGGCGGACCCGGCATGAATTTCAGCTCGTTGGCTGCAAGCTGGTCGGTCGCCTCGTAAATGGCGTCTGTGCCGACCGCGATGTGCTGAATGCCTTCGCCTTTGTATTTCTTCAGATATTCCTCGATCTGACTTGTGTCGTCCTTGGACTCGTTGAGCGGAATGCGAATCTTGCCGCAAGGCGAGGTGATGGCGCGGCTCACCAGACCGGTGATCCGGCCGTCGATGTCGAAGAAATGGATCTGGGAAAAATTGAACAGATCGCGATAGAAGTCCCACCACTTGTCCATATTGCCGCGATAGACGTTGTGGGTGAGGTGGTCGAGAAAGTAGAAGCCAACGCCTTCCGGTTTCGGGTCGCGCTCGCCGATCCATTCGAATTCGGCGTCATAGACCGAGCCCTTGTCGCCGTATTTGTCAACAAAATAGAGCAGCGATCCGCCGATGCCGACGATAGCCGGAACGTCGAGCGCCTTGTCGTCGCCTTCATAGGGCGTGGCGCCCTTCGAGACCGCATGGTCGAAGGCGTGTTGCGCATCGACGACGCGCCACCCCATGGACGGCGCGCACGGTCCGTGCTTGTCGATGAAGCGGCCACCGAAGGAATCGGCCTCGCCATTCAGGATGTAGTTGATATCGCCCTGACGCCAGACGGAAATTGCTTTCCGCTTGTGACGGGCGACGGCAACGTAACCCATCTTCGTGAACAGTTCCTCGAGCTTCTCAGGCTCGGGATGGGCGAATTCGACAAATTCGAAACCATCGGTGCCGGCGGGATTATCGTCGCTGATCTTGGCCGGCGGCGCATCGTGCGGAAACGGACCCATGAGAGAACTCCTTCTGCGTTTGTGCATGTTGATCTTACTATCGCGCATTTTGCGTGCGAATAGTTTGCATTCTTGCCTCAACTGAGAGAAACTATGCACGAATATTGCAACTACAGGATCAATAGTGCGCGAATTGTGAAATGGACCAATATGACAGGAAAATCCTGGAAGAGTTGCAGAAGGATGCGCGGCTGACCAACAACGACCTGTCCGAGCGGGTCAATCTGTCGCCATCCCAATGTTCCAGACGGCGCTCGCGGCTTGAGCAGGAGGGATTTATCCGCGGCTATTTCGCCGGTCTCGACCGAAATCTCCTCGGCCTCGGCATCGTCAATATCATCACCGTGACGCTCGATACGCACAATCGCGACAATGCGCGGCGTTTCGCGCGCCTGGTCGAAGGCTTGCCGGAAGTGCTGGAGGCGCATTCGCTGACTGGCGAGATGGATTACCTTCTGAAGGTGGTCACGCCAGACCTGCGCGCCTTGTCGGGTTTCGTGAACGACGTGTTGCTTCCGCACGAATCCGTGCGGCACGTCAAATCGGCGATTGTTCTCGACACCTTGAAGGAAACCCACGCGCTGCCGCTCGGATAGGCGCGCCGCCGGGAACGCTGATTGGCCTTTCGTCCTGCTTGCGAATCCGGTCAGTCATGCTAATCATGCCGCGCTGAATATCTTCACCGGCCGGAAAGGCCGATATTTCTAAGTTTCTGGGAGGATAACTTGAAGAAACGCACCCTTTTGAAAATGCTCGCCGCCGCTGCGCTGGTCTCGACCAGCGTCGTTGGCTACGCGGCGCCGTCCTTTGCTCAGGAAGTGACGCTGCGCATGCACCAGTTCCTGCCGCCGCAGGCCAATGTGCCGAAACATGTTCTGCAGCCCTGGGCGGACAAGGTCGAAGAAGAATCGGACGGCCGCATCAAGGTCGAGCTCTATGGCGCCATGTCACTCGGCGGAACGCCGCCGCAGCTGATCGATCAGGCCAGGGATGGCGCGGTGGATATCGTCTGGACGCTGCCGGGCTATTCTCCGGGCCGCTTTCCGCGCGCCGAAGTGTTCGAATTGCCGTTCATGATGAGCAATGCGGAAGCTGGCTCGAAGGCTTATTGGGACCTGTTCGAATCCGACATGAAGGATGAGGATTTCAAGGATTTCAAGATCCTCGGCGCCTGGATGCACGGCCCCGGCGTCATTCACGCCAAGGGCGACGGCGTGCACAAGCTGGAAGACATGCAGGGTCTCAAGCTGCGTGGTCCTACGCGCGTCATCAACAATCTGCTTTCGGAAACCGGAGCGACGCCGATCGGCATGCCCGTGCCGGCCATACCCGAAGCGCTTTCGAAAAACGTGATTGACGGCACTGTCATTCCTTACGAGGTGACGACGGCTTTGAAGATACCGGAACTGGTTGAAACCCATACGGAATTTTCCGGCGACAAGGCGCTCTATACGGCGGTCTTCGTGCTGGCGATGAACAAGGCGAAATATGACAGCCTGCCGGACGATCTGAAGAAAGTGATCGACAACAATTCCGGCGCAGAGTTCTCGGCCTTCGCCGGACGCACCATGCAGGAATACGACAAGCCCGGTCGCGAGGCGGCTGAAGCCGCCGATAACGAGATCGTCATTCTCGACGAAGCAGAGGTCGCCCGCTGGAAGGAAGTAGCCCAACCGGTAATCGACAACTGGATCGCCGAAATGAACGAAAAGGGCATCGACGGCGCCGATCTCTACGAACGCGCCCAGGCGCTTATAGAGCAGTATACAACGCAGTAGTCGCCAAGTCGCCGGGGGCCGCTGCAGCGGCCCCCGGATTTCCGAGGTCCGGCAATGATGGCGCCCCGCCCCACTGTACGCGACAGGATGGAATTGTCGCACCGGCTTTGAGCTATCCCGTTACGGTTTATCGATAGAGATGTTCCGTAGCGACGCCGCGACAGGCGTTGAATATTCCGATAAACCCGGCTTCACCTCGAGAAACCTGCTTTCCCCAGAGGGTCACATCGGCCTTTGCTTCAGGAGAAGGTATTGAACGAAGCACGCCGGGCGAAGCGTCATTCATGCAACCCAGCACAAAAGCGCGCATCGTCCGAACCCCGCATGCGGCGCCGCGTTCGTTCAACTGTTCCGGGCGTAATTCCCTCAGGCGCCGGTGGATCGATCCCGCTATAAGGTCGCTGTAGTTGTGACGGAGCCAGATTGAAATGAATTTCCTGTTTGACGGGCCAACAAGCGCGCCAGTAACGATATTGCTAGCCCATGGCGCAGGCGCGCCAATGGATTCGCAAGCCATGAACCGGATTGCCGAAGCGCTTGCGGGCGAGGAAATACGCGTCGCCCGGTTCGAGTTCGGCTACATGGCTTTGCGGCGCAGCGAAGGTCGTCGAAAACCGCCGCCAAGGGCTGACCTCCTGATCCCGGAATTCAAGGCGGCGATGAATGCTTTGGCGCATGACGGGCGTCTTGTAATCGGTGGAAAGTCCATGGGCGGGCGCGTCGCCAGCATGATTGCGGACGAGGATTTCGCGAATGGCAGGATCGCCGGGCTCCTGTGTCTGGGGTATCCGTTTCATCCGCCGGGCAAGCCTGATCAGCTGCGAACCAAACATCTCGAAGGGATGAAGGCGCCGACCCTCATCTGTCAGGGCGCGAGAGATCCGTTCGGGACTTCACAGGAAGTTGGCGGCTACGACCTGTCCTCCGCAATCGAAGTTCTGTGGCTGGAGGACGGCGACCACGATCTGAAACCGCGAAAGACGATCTCGGGATTTTCAATGGCTGATCACCTGCAGACCATGGCGCAGCATGTTCGCACATGGTGCGATGAGCGCTCCAAATAGTATTTCCGCGTCCCGGCGGTGAGTGATCAAGCGCCTGTGTGGCAATAACTACAAACAATGTCACACAATCGATGAACATTGCGACGACGGTCGGCATGACGTCCTATCGTTAATGTGAGGTTCATATTGACTTAGCCATAGTATTTCGTTGCTGTTAGAGTACTTACCGCAGCACTATCTAACCAATGGGTTCGTCTGAACGGGCGTCCTGAAAAAGGTGGAATTCGAAACATGACACAAAGACTGTTTCCCGTGCTGGTCGTTCTTGCGGTGGCTTTGGCCGTTCCGCCGGAGCGTCTGACCGGAGCAAATTCACAGTCTGGTCTGGCAAATGCCCAGGCGTTTGATCCAGATGATCCGAGACATCCCAAAAACCTCCGGAAACGCCCGCAAGAGCAACAGGGCCAGCAACAGCGCCCGCCCAGACAATCCGGACAGGGCGGTCAGCAGCCGCCGCGCAATGCACAACCGCAACGGCCTCCGCGCAATGCGCAACCGCAGCGCCCGCCGCGCAATGCGCAACCGCAGCGCCCGCCGCGCAATGCGCAACCGCAACGCCCGCCGCGCAATGCGCAACCACAGCTCCCGCCGCGCAACGCACAACCGCAGCGGCCTCCACGCCCACCGGCTGCAGGTGGCCCAAGGCCTCCGCGCCCACCAGCTGCAGGCGGTCCAAGGCCTCCGCGCCCACCAGCTGCAGGCGGTCCAAGGCCTCCGCGTCCGCCGGCTGCAGGCGGTCCAAGACCTCCGCGTCCGCCGGCTGCAGGCGGTCCAAGACCTCCGCGTCCGCCGGCTGCAGGCGGTCCAAGGCCTCCGCGTCCACCGGCTGCAGGCGGCCCAAGGCCTCCGCGCCCACCAGCTGCAGGCGGTCCAAGACCTCCGCGTCCTCCGGTCGCCGGCGGACCACGGCCACCTCGTCCTCCGATCGGCGGCCCGCCGCCTCGTCCGAGGCCCTATCCTCCGGTGGCCGGCGGGACGTACCGTCCGCCCTATGCACGGCCGCCCGGCTACTATCCGCCCGGATGGCGTCCGCCGTACTGGCGTCCTCCGACCTGGCGTCCGCCCTATGTGCCGCCGCCCTATGTGCGCCCGCCGCACAACTCCTGGGGTAGATACCACTACTATCCGCAGTGGGGCTGGTACCATACGGCGCTGGTCGCAGGGGCTACGCTCGCCTTCGTGGCGACGCTCCCCAATGATCGCGGCTGCGAGCAGCTCGATATCGGTCTCTACACGTGCGACGGCGTGCTCTATCGTCCGACGACCTACCAGAACACTCAGGTCTATGAGATCGTTTCCGCCGCTCCGGAAGAGACCGATCCCGTGGTCACGTCTTCCACCGGAAGCACCTCGATCGATGACGATCCCTATGTGCTGCTGCAGCTCACCTCTCCATACCAGAGAGGCGCGCGCGTTGCGGCGCTGCAGAACGCGCTTAACGCGATCGGCTTCGATGTCGGCTCCGCTGACGGCGTTTTCGGCAGAAGCACAGACGCCGCAATTCGCGAGTTCCAGGAGTGGTATGGTCTGCCTGTAACGGGCATCGTCGACGCCGAGACAGCCAATGCCATCGGCTGGCAGCTCGCCGTGCAGATCACGCCTGAACTTGGCTATAGCCAGGAAGAGGCGGGTGAAGAGGCGCCGGCTGCGGCCGAATAGATCGCAGCAGCGCCTTTTTCACCGACAAAGGCATGATTAATGCGGAAAGGCGTCCTTCGGGGCGCCTTTTCTATTGCTATTCCAGCACCATGCGCGGGAAAT
Organism: Hoeflea sp. CAU 1731; assembly: GCF_039888615.1. NCBI lineage: Bacteria > Pseudomonadati > Pseudomonadota > Alphaproteobacteria > Hyphomicrobiales > Rhizobiaceae > Hoeflea > Hoeflea sp. CAU 1731. Next base: position 157,153 of record NZ_JBDQQS010000009.1, read on the forward strand.
AGAACGACACCACCCAGTTCGGCGCGTCCACGATTTCGCTGATCCTCAGATCGGCGCATACGGAACTCAGCATATAGGCGTCCTCCGGCGCCATGCCGTGTTCGTTACCGAGAAGATCGATCACTCGCCGGACGGCGTCGCGCGCAGCTTCCATCAGGTCCGGTCCGATACCGGTGGCTACCTCGAACCCCTTGGCGTCCAGGTGACGGGATACAGGACCGGGCGTTGTGAAACGCGGCGATTGCGGCGCGCCGTCCTTGACGAGATCGATGGTGACTGCGACCTCCATTGCGCTTTCGATTGCCGTTCCGCAGACTTCCCCGTCGCCCTGTGCCGCATGGGTGTCGCCGACTGACTGAAGAGCGCCTTTCACCTCGACCGGAAATTAGAGAACGTGTGTTTCCAGAGGGCAACTGCATTGCCTTGACGGTGTTGATGATGGTCACTGGATTGCTCCCTGTTTTGCGATCATCGCGTTGTCAGAGCCAACGACGATGAATCTGATGATACAAAGTTGGGAAGCTGATTTTTCACCAGGATTTCGCGGCAATATGCTTTGTGTTTCAATTGTTGTCGCGCCATGGCCCATGTGTGCCTCACACGCCAGAAAATCCCTCAAATATCTGACTTTAAATGGTGATCCCGGCGCGATTCGAACGCGCGACCTACAGATTAGGAATCTGCCGCTCTATCCTGCTGAGCTACGGGACCACTTGGCGGTTTCCATAGCAAAGCCGGAGCCAAATTCAAAGTTACTTCTGTCCGATTGCATCATTGCGGTGAACAGTCCGGTCACCAATTGAATTCTATCAATTTTCCCGTCGCCCCATATGTGATGCTGCATCGCAATATCATCGACGGAGTCGGAAATGGCAAAAGTTCTCGTTCTTTACTATTCAAGCTGGGGTCACATGGAAGCAATGGCAAAAGCCGCGGGCGAAGGCGCGCGCGAGGCTGGAGCGGACGTGACCATCAAGCGCGTCCCGGAACTGGTTCCCGAAGAGGTCGCCAAGGCCGCCCACTACAAGCTGAACCAGGAAGCGCCGATCGCCGATCCGCTTGAACTGGAAAACTACGACGCAATCATCTTCGGCGTTTCCACGCGCTACGGCATGATGGCGTCTCAGATCAAAAACTTTCTCGACCAGACCGGTCCGCTTTGGGCGAAAGGCGCGCTTGTCAACAAGGTCGCTTCGGTGATGGCGTCGACAGCAACCCAACACGGCGGACAGGAAATCGCGCTTCTGACGACCCAGGCCGCGTTGCAGCATCACGGCATGATCATCGTTCCGCTCTCCTACGCCTATCAGGGCCAGATGGGCGTCGACATGATCCGCGGCGGAGCGCCCTACGGCATGACAACCCTGAGCGACGGCGACGGTTCCCGCATGCCGTCCGAACAGGAACTTGAAGGCGCCGCCTTCCAGGGCAAGCGCGTCGCCGAAATCGCGGCCAAGCTGCACGATTGATGACGGAAGGCGGGCCAGTCTCGCCTATCGCTCCCCGCGTCGATAGGGCGCCATCAAGGCGTTGGGCACGCGCGCCCGGCGCGACATGACGATCAGCGCCACGATGGACAGGACATAAGGCACCATCAGGAAAAGTTGGTAGGGCACGCCGCCCTCGACCACATGCTGAAGGCGCAACTGGTAGGCGTCGAAAAGCGCGAAGAGCAGGGCGCCGAGAAGCGCCTTGCCCGGCTGCCACGAGGCGAAGACCACCAGCGCGATGCACACCCAGCCGCGACCCTGCACCATGGTCGGGAAGAACGAGTTGAAGGTGGCCGTGGTCAGGAACGCGCCGCCGAGCGCCATCAACGCGCTGCCCACGACGATCGCGCCGATCCGGATGCGGATCGGGTTCAAACCCTGCGCCTCGACGGCGTGGGGATTCTCGCCTGTCATCCGGACAGCAAGGCCGAGCGGCGTTTTCGCCAGAACCCAGGCGGTGATGGCGGCGGCCAGGATTGCGAGATAGGTGGGCGCTGTCTGACTGAATAATGCTTCGCCGAGGAACGGGATATCCGAGAGACCGGGAATCGCGAGCGGCTGGAAAGGCTCAATCGTTGGCGGACTGGACGAGACCGGCAGGGAAAGCCGATAGACGAAATAGGTCAGCGAAGAGGCGAACAGCGTGATGCCGAGGCCGGTGACATGCTGGGAAAGGCCGAGCGGAACTGTTAGAAAAGCGTGCAACAGGCCGAACATCCCGCCGCAGAAGGCGGCGACGGCCAGCCCTGTCCACAGATCGCCGCCCTGATAAACCGTCATCCAGGCGACCATGGCCCCCAGCGTCAGGATGCCCTCGATGCCGAGATTGAGGACGCCCGAGCGTTCGCAGATCAGCGCGCCCAGCGTTCCGAAAATCAGCGGCGTGGCGATCCGGAGCACGGCGTCCCAGAGGCTCGCTGTCGTGAATATGTCGAGAGCTTCCATCATCGGCGCACCCGGTAGGTTGTGAACAGCAGGCAGACGAGCATCGTCAGCAGCGAAATCGATACGATGACGTCGGCGATGAAGCTGGGCACGCCCATTGCGCGGCTCATGCTGTCGGCGCCAACGAAGACGATGGCGACGAAGAGGGCGGTCGCGACGACGCCCAGCGGATTGAGGCCCGCGAGCATGGCGACGACGATGCCCGAATAGCCGTAACCGGGCGACAGATCCAGCGTCACATATCCCTTCAGGCCGGTCACCTCGATCGCGCCGGCAAGGCCCGCCAGCGCGCCGGAAATGCAGGCGACCACCAGCAAGGTGCTCCCCAATGAAACGCCGGCGAAGGAGGCCGCGGCGGCGTTCAGACCGGCCGCGCGCGACTTGACGCCGAAGACAGTGCGCGATTGCACCACGTAGATTATAATTGCCGCGGCGATTGCGATCAGCAGCCCGATATGCAGCCGGCTGCGCGACAGCAATTTCGGCAGCATGACATCGTTGCTGACAGCGACCGATTGCGGCCACCCGAAAGCGAGCGGGTCCTTGAGCGGCCCCTCGATCATCATCGAGACGAACAGCAAAACGATGAAGTTCAAGAGCAGGGTGGTGACGACCTCGTCGACGCCGAAGCGAATGCGCAAAATAACAGGTCCGAGAAGCAGCAATGCGCCGGCGATCATGCCGGCGATCATCATCACAGGGATCGCGAGGACGGGCGGAAGCACGGCGGCTATGGAATGGCCGAGCCAGGCCGCGCACAGCGCGCCAACATAGAACTGCCCCTCGCCGCCGATATTCCAGAGCCGCGAACGGAAGGCGACAGCGGCGGCCAGCCCCGTCAGCACCAGCGGCGTGGTGCGCGTCAGCGTCTCGGAGATGGAAAGCCGCGATCCGAAGGCGCCCTTCAGCATCTCGTAATAGGCCTGCAGCGGATTGGCGCCGGCTATGGCGATGAGCACGCCGGAGAGAGCCAGCGCGATCGCAACCGCAATCAGCGGCGCTGACAGGGCGAGCGCAAGCGGCGTTTCCGTGCGTCTCTCAAGCCGCATCTTCGCCCTCCCAGATGCCGGCCATCATCAGTCCGATGCGCCGGGAATCGGCTTCCGACGCTGCGACCGGCGCGGACAGCCGGCCCTTGACGATCGCCTGGATGCGGTCCGACAGCGCGTTCACCTCGTCCAGATCCTCCGAAATCAGAAGAATCGCCGCGCCGGCTTCGCGCGCCGCCAGCAGTTCAGTGTGGACGGCCGCGATCGCGCCTTCGTCAAGGCCGCGCGTCGGCTGGTTGGCGACAATGAATTTCGGCGTAGAGGCAAGGTTCCGGCCGAGGATCATCTTCTGCATGTTGCCGCCGGATAAAAGCCGCGTGCCGGTGTCCGGCGTCGCTCCTCTTATATCGAAGCGACGGATAAGTTCCGCGGCGTAATCACGGCAGGCCTTGCGGTCGACGAAGCCCCGCCGGTTGAACCGCGGTTCTGAGATTCGTTCGAGCACGGAATTCTCCCAGACCGCCATCTCGCCGATCGCGCCTTCGGTATTGCGGTCTTCCGGAATGCGTCCGGCGGCCGATTCGACGAGGTCATGCGGCGTGAAGCTCTTGGCCGTCCGGCCGTCGAAGGTCAGATCGCCCTGTGTCGCTTCCGCCAGACCGCAGGTCAGTTTTCCGAGCGTCGCCTGGCCGTTTCCGGATACGCCGATGATGCCGAGGATCTCGCCGCTGCGCACCTCGAATGACACGTCGTCAAGCAATGTGCGCTCGCCCTGCGTCACACTGATGTTGCGCGCGGAGAACACGGTGTCGCCGGCGCGCTGATCCTGGCGCTTCGGACGCACGACACGGCGCCCCACCATCAGTTCGGCCAGTTCCGCGCGATCCGTTTCGGCCGTGTTGCGCTCGGCGACGACCTTGCCGCCGCGCAGGATCACGACGCGGTTGGACGCGGCCATGACCTCGTGCAGCTTGTGCGATATGAAGATCAGCGAAAGGCCGGTCTTCGTCATGGTTCTCAGCGTTTCAAACAGCTTGTCGGCCTCGATGCGGGTCAGAACCGCCGTCGGCTCATCAAGGATCAGGACCCGGGCGTCGCGATATAGCGCTTTCAGGATCTCGACGCGCTGTCGTTCGCCGACGGACAGGTCCGAGATCATCGCGTCCGGATCGACCTGCAGGCCGAAACGCTCGGCGAGTTCGGCGAGTTTGCGTCGCGCCGGCCGGCGCGCAGAGTTTAAAAGGCCAAGTCCTTCCGTCCCGATCATGACATTGTCGAGAACGCTCAGGTTGCCGGCGAGCGTGAAATGCTGGTGGACCATCCCGATTCCGGCCTCGATCGCAGCACTCGGCTTGCCGGGCGGCAGTACGTCGCCGAAGGCGCGAACCTCGCCGCTGTCGGCCGTATAGTGGCCGAAGAGGATGTTCATCAGCGTCGTCTTGCCGGCGCCGTTTTCGCCGAGCAGCGCCAGCAGTTCCCCATGGTTCAGGTTCAGGCTGATGTCGTCATTGGCGACGAGATCGCCGAAAATCTTGGTAATGCCGGAAAGCTCGAGAACGGGCGGCTGGGTCAATTGAGCCCTCCGGCGATCGACGCGAGGAATGGCCATGGGGCGTCGTCTTCAAGCTGGTGGGCGATATGCAAAAGCAGCAGATCGGAACCGATCGGCCCGATGAGTTGCAGAGAAAGCGGCAGGCCCGCATGATCAAGCCCGCGCGGGATAACCATCGCTGGAAGTCCGCAAACATTGGCGAGTGTTGCGCGTGGCGCATAGCGTCCCATGAACGCCCAGGTCCGGTCGGCGTCGGCATGGGTTTCAGCTGTTTGACCGATTTTGATCGGTGCCCGATCAAGCACGGGCATCGCGATCACGTCGACATTCTCGAAGATCCGCCAGCATTCATGGGCGAGACGCGCGGCTTCCGAATCTGCGCGGAAAAGCTCGGCCGCCGTTCGCTTGCGCCCTTGCGCGGCGTTTTCCGCGACGGCCGGGTGCAATTCGTCGTCGCCGATCCCGAGCGAATCAATCCAGTTCGCCTCGCTGATCGACAGGAACATACGGGCGATCGCGTCAGTGCGTTCCACGATCGAATCCAGCTTTGCCGTTTCGATATCGACGATTGCGTGGCCGTGCGAGGCGAGAATCGGTTCAGCGCTGCGGATGGCGTCGGCCTGCTCCTCGCCAAGGTCGCCCGGCGCCGTGTCGACCAGCGCAATTCTCAAGCCGCGAACGGGACCGCCGGTCAGCGACTGATCGCCATAGGGGCCCTTCGCGTGACCGGAGACCGCGAAGAGGGCGGCGTTGATATCGCGGATGGATCGCGCGATCACCAGTTCGCCGGTAATTCCCATGAGGTGGTTCGAGAATTCAGGCGCGTTGGGCACGAGACCGCGCGAAGGTTTCAGCGCTGGCAAGCCGCAGCAGGCCGCGGGGATGCGGATTGAGCCTGCGGCGTCCGTGGCGTGGGCGATGGCGACGATGCCGGAGGCGACGGCCGCCGCCGCTCCGCTTGAAGAGCCGCCAGGAGAGTATTCGGGGTTCCAGGGATTGCGCGCCACGGGATCCTCGGTCGGTTCACTGGTGACCGAAAGGCCGAAGGAAGGGCAGCTTGTCACGCCGAAGGGCAAGAGCCCTGCGCGGCGAAAGCGCTCGAAGATCAGGCTGTCGCGTTCAGGCTTTCCGACGCGTACGCCGATTGCTTTGGATCCTGCATGGGCGGGCAGACCCTTCCCGGCGTTGCCCAGTCCCTTGGCGAGAAAAGGCACGCCGGCAAAGGGCATGGTGTTGGTGTCGGCTGCACCGTCGGCCACAAGCTTGTCAAATGCAGCGGCCGCCGACAGTCCCATTTCCTCATCGAGAAAGGCGATCGCGCCCAGCTTATCGTTGCGGGCGCGATAGAGGCTGTCGCGCATGAGGGCCGAAGCTGTTGTCCGGCCCTCTCGAACGGCCTCTCCGAGAGCGATTGCGTCAGCAAGCCCGTCGTCGGCGCTGCTGTCGCCAGCCTGCTGCATGCTCAGGACGGTTCGTCGGGGTTGATCGGCACCTCGAAGGATCCGTCCTTGATGGCCTGGCGCTTGGCTTCCATCGTGGCGATGGCGTCCGGCGGCAGCTTTTCGCTGACGAAGATGATGTCATTGCCGCCATACTTCATGAAGGAAAACTCGGTGTAATCCTTGCCGACGGGCTTGCCGGCCTTGATATCGGCGACGATCGCCTCGATGGTCGGACGGTAATTCCAGATGGCGTTGGCGAAGACCGTGTCGGGATACCGCTCCGTGTAGTCAATCAGCGAGCCCACGGCGAGCACGCCGCGCTCCTTGGCGCCGTCGGCCGTGCCGATGCGTTCGCCGAAGATGACGTCGGCTCCGGCGTCGATCTGCGCAATCGCGGCTTCCTTGGCTTTTGGCGGGTCAAACCAGGTGCCGATGAAGGCGTTCAGGAACTCGGCGTTCGGGTTGACCTCGCTGACGCCGTCGCGGAAAGCGTTGATCAGCAGATTGACTTCCGGTATCGGATAGCCGCCGACCGAACCGAACTTGTTGGTCTCGCTGATCGATCCGGCGAGCATGCCGGCAAGATAGGCGGCTTCGTGGTTGCGCGTGCCGAAGACGCCGAAATTGTCGCCGGACGGACCGCCGGACGATCCCATCAGAAATGCGACGTCCGGATAGTCCTGGGCGACCTGGCGCGCCTCGTTTTCAACGGCGTAGGACTCGCCCCAGATCAGGTCGACGCCCTGTTCGGCGTATTCGCGCATGGCGCGGGCGTAGTCGGTGCCGGACACGCCTTCAGACCAGACATATTCGATCAGACCATCGTCAGCGGCCGACTGCAGCGCTTCGTGGATGCGCGAGTTCCAGGCGTTTTCAACCGGCGAGGCGTGGATTCCGGCGACCTTGATCTTGTCGTCGGCCATGGACGCGGCGCCCAGAGCCGGCAGAAGGCTTACTGCCGCCACGACGGTGATGAAGCGACGGCGTGAGAAGAGTTTGAACATTTTCGGTTCCCCTAAAGAGTTCATTATATCGGCGCAGACGGGTTTCTTCAGCCGATCTTGTTTTGCTGTACCGCACAATTTAGACGGCGGGCCAATTTCTTTGTCAATAGGGCGGGAATATTCTTGAGTGATCGAAAACAGGATTGTTTTCGAAGCAGTTGCATCGATCATGTGTTAAACTCCAAAGGTGCGAGTGGAGGGCCTGTTTGATGTCTGTGCGTGGAACCCGCATTCTGGTCGGAACGAACAAGGGCGCCTTTCTGGTCGCCGGCGAGACTGATCGCTGGACAGTCAAAGGACCCTTCTGTGACGGCTGGCCGATCAATCACATTATCGGCGACGCGGCTACGAATACGATTTGGGCTGGAGGCGGCGGCGATTGGCACGGCGCCGGCGTCTGGCGCTCCGACGACGGCGGGGAAAGCTGGGATCTGACGCGCCTGACATCCGGCCAGATGGACGCGTGGGCGGCGCAGGACGCCGATTTCGCCGCCATGATCGGATGGACGGATAGGCCATTGCCCTTTGGTGACGATTTTTCGCAGATCTGGTCGCTCGGGTATGCGCATGGAAAACTGTACGCCGGCGCAAAGCCTGCGAGCCTGCTCGTCAGTCGCGACCGCGGCCTCACCTTCGAGCGGCTGCAGGGGCTGAACGATCACCCTTCCGCGGAGAGCTGGAACCCCGGCGGCGCCGGCCTTGTGTTGCACACGATCGTGTCCGACCCATCCAATCCGGAAAAGATGTGGATCGGCATTTCAGCCGCGGGCGTCTTCGCAACGGAAGACGGCGGAAATAGCTGGGAGCGGCGCAACCGGCTGTCCAATCTCGGCACATGCGCGGATCACGACCACCCGGCGGGGCCCAGCGACGGTGAAATCGGGCATTGCGTCCACAACATGATGCGCGCGCCGGGAGAGGGCGATCTGCTCTACCAGCAAAATCATCACGGCGTGTGGCGCTCTAGCGATGGCGGGCGAAGCTGGGACGACATCACAGCAGGCCTGCCGTCTACATTCGGTTTTCCAATCTGCGTGCATCCACGGGACGCGCAAACGATCTGGACCCTGCCGCTGAATGGCGACAGCGCCGGACGGTTTCCGCCAGACGCCGCCGCGGCAGTATGGCGTTCGAGGGACGGTGGGCAAAGCTGGGAAGACATGCGAGAGGGATTGCCGCAGGAAAGCTGCTACTTCACCGTCCTGCGCCAGGCGATGGCGCGGGATGAGGCGGATCCCGTCGGCGACTATTTCGGGACCAACAGCGGCTCTGTGTTCGCCAGTCTCGACGAGGGGGACACCTGGGACGAGATTGCGCGGCATTTGCCGACAATCCTTTCCATCGAGGCGATGGGCTGAGGACGCTGTCGCCCTGCAATCCAAAGTGATTGGCTCCATACAATCGAGACGTGTAGTCTGGATGACTTGGAGCGGCAGATGGGGAGGACGCGCCATGGCCGGCAATATTGACATCCAGCAGCCACAGCCCTTCGATCTCGTGGGGAGCACCATCCTGATTTCAGGCAACGCGACGGCTTTCGAGGGAACGCTGACAATCCGCGTCAGTGAAGGCCACGACGAATATTCCTCCTTCACCAATGTGGGATCGCTGGCGCTACGCCAGTTCCAGGGCGAAATCACGATCCCCGACAATCCGGGTTTCCAGTTGTCGCGGCTGTTCCTGACGCTCGCCGACGACACCGGCAACGAAAACGGGCCGTTGGTCATCATTCCAGTTCTCTTCGGCCCGAAGATCGTTCCCGGGTACACGGGCTATCGCAACTACACCGTCAAATCCGGCGACACCCTGACGAAGATCGCAAGGGCCGAATACGGCAATGACGATTTTCAGCCGATCGTCGAGGCGAACCAGCACGTTATCAGCGACCCGGATCTGATCTTCGTGGGACAGGTGCTGCGCGTGCCGCGCAACGACACCTGATCATTTCCGGCATACAATCCTTCTGACCAAGTAAGGCGACATTGGGCGGTCTTTCACAAGGCGGTCACTTTGGATATTGCTGTGAGGCGTTCGGACCTCCATGTTCCGATCGCAGCGGGGACGGGTAGCGATGACAGTATCACCGACCGAAGCGGAATGGCTGATCAGGGCGGCCGGGCCAGACGACCAGTCCGCGATCAGCGCTCTGGTGCGCTCGGAGCGGCTGTTTCCCTACGGTCTCGGCTGGCGAACCTTTGTCGTGGCCGAGGCGGGCGAGAGGATCGTCGGCGCAGCGCAGATCCGCAATCATCGCGACGGCGCGCGTGAACTCGGATCACTGGTGGTGACGCCAGGCTGGCGCAATCGCGGCGTCGCGGAGGCGATCATCGACACGCTACTTGCCGGCGAAACAGGTCCGGTGCACCTGGTCACTGCCGCCGAGAGGGCACCACGCTTCACGCGTTTCGGTTTCGAGAAAATCAGCGTTTCACAGGCGCCGGGCGGGTTGCAGCGGCATTTCTGGCTTGGGCAGGTCGGCGGCGGGTTGTCGCAGCTTTTCAGCCTTCGGCGCCCGAGGTCGATGGTGGTGATGCGCCGGGACGGCGATGCTTCTTCTCCCTGAGCGAGTCCATCGCCCAGCCGACGGAAAAACCGTGCATGATTGTGGACAGTAAAATGACCAGTCCGACGAGCGCCCAGAGCGCGTTCTCGTTAACAAACTCGATGCTCTTGCCAGCGTAGCACAGATAATAGATCGAGCCGACGCCGCGCACGCCGTAGACCGAAATCACCCACCGGTCGCGGTGGGGAAGGTCGGTTCCGAGAAGTCCGATCCAGCCGGACAACGGGCGGATGATCAAAAGCAGCACGACGGCGACGGCGATCTGCGTCCAGGTGAGATCGGCGAAGAGTAGCGGCAGGACGCTGCCGAGCGCGATCAGCAACAGGGCGGTAAGCGCGTGTTCGATCGATTCGGAAAAATCGTGCAGGCGCCGGTGGAAGTGGTGGTCTTCCTCAATCCTGCGCAGGGTCAGGCCCAGAATGGCGACGGCGATGAAACCGTAACCCTCGATCATCTCGGTGGATCCGTAGCACAACAGCACGCCGGCAAGCGCGATCACGCCGGACCCGGTTTCGGCAAGGATCGATCCCCGCGGCACGACGAACAGGATGTAGCCGAGCGCCTTAGCGCCGAGCCAGCCCATTCCGACGCCGACGGCGATCCGGTAGACGACGTCGATGGCGAGCCATTCCAGCCCCCATGCGGTCGGCTGCAGACCGGCGGCGGCGACGATCAGTCCGAGATAGACGAAGGGAAAGGCGAGCCCGTCATTGAGGCCGGCCTCGGTGGTCAGCGTGAATCGCACCGGATGTTCGGCGCCCTCATGCGGCGGGCCAACCTGCACGTCCGAGGCAAGCACCGGATCCGTGGGGGCGAGCACCGCGCCGAGCAGGATCGCGCCTGCGGCGGTCAGGCCCACAAAGCCGACGCCGAGAAAGGCGACGGCGAAAATTGTGAGCGGCATCGCGATCGCAAGCATTCGGAAGGTCGGCATCCATTTCCGCCAGGCGCCGATCCTGTCGATGCGCAAGCCGGCGCCGAACAGCGCGATGATGACGGCCAGTTCGCTGACCAGCTCCCACGGAAGCGGCGACTGACGCGGATCGGGGATCGTCGGCAATCCGGGGATGAGCAGGGTCGCGGCCGCGCCGAAGAGGATCATCAGCGGGGCGGCGGCCGGTTCGCGTTTCGAGACGAGGCGTGGCAGCCAGCGCGCCAGGATGACGATGACGCCGATGACGGCGAACGCGAGGTGATAGGGTTCAAGGGCGAAAAATTCGTGATTCTGCATACAATCATTCTGTGCGTCTGAGGGGGTCGTGCGCCCATTTCCCCTTCCTGAACGCGCCTGGACTGAAATGGTTGCGGATCAGTCGAGCAGGCCGCCCGGCGTGAACAGGTCGACGATCAGCGTATCGCGAGCGCGGAAGCCGGGAGGCGTCTTCTGGCGCGCGCTGTCCTGGATCAGTCGGGCAAACGCCACCGTTCGTCCGTCACGCGAAGCCCAGCCAACGAACCACCCGAAGGGCGTTCCCCGGACGACTTTGCCGTCAGGCCCACGCGGCAGACCGGCGCCGGTCTTGCCATAAAGCCGCCATCCGCCGGTGTGCAGGCCGTGATCCATGATCGCGGCGGTGTTTTCGACGGCGGACGCATTTACCGGCAGCCGCCCGCTGACGAGCTTGCGAAGGAAGGCGATCTGTTCGTCCGGCGCGATCTGCAGCGATGAGCTGAGCCAGGCCTGCGTCAGGCCGTTGTTCTTGCCCGGATCGCCGGACAGGTCGCGATTGCCGTAGTCAAAGGCGTCGACGTAGGCCTGGAAGCGCTCCGGGCCTAGCCTTTCTGTAATCCGTTGCGAATACCAGACGACGGAATATTGCATCCACCGGGCGGGCGTTGCGGGCTCGCGCCACTCCGGCCGCCAGTCGACATAGCCTTTGCGATATGGAAGTTCCGGCTCCTCTGGCGACTTCAGGACGCCGCTGTCGAAGCCCATCAGGGCGATGGCGATCTTGAAGGTCGAGGCCGGCGACATCCGGCCTGCGCAATCGCCCTCGCGCGCCAGTTCTGCGCCGTTGTCTGCCTCCACGACGAGGGTGCAGATCGTGTGTGTTTCAGCTCGGCCGGGCTCGACAGCGCAAAGAAGCAGGGTCAGGCTCAACAGGACAGGACGCAACATGATGGTTCACCGTTTTGATCGCGCCGGACCATCCGGCATTCGCAGCGCGGCGTCAATCTTGCCGCCGATAGTTGCGAAAGCTGGAAATACTGCCCGCTGCAGTCGAGTTTTCCAGGAAATATAAACAACCCCTTGTGACTACTGTCACCGAACTGTAGTTTTTCAGACGTAGGAGGAGCGGACCTTGCGAAATAGGTTCGTGAAACAACAGGGAGAATTCCTATGAAGAAACTGATCCTGTCGGCGATGCTTGCAAGCTCCGCCGCCGCGCTACCGATGCCCGCCATGGCGGCCACCGAAATCGAATTCTGGCACGCCTTTACCGGACGCCTCGGAGAACTGGTGGCCGAACAGGTCGAGACCTTCAACAACAGCCAGGACGACTATGTGGTCGTCGCCTCGCACAAGGGCAATTACTCCGAAACGCTGAACGCCGGCATCGCCGCCTTCCGCGCCGGTGAGCAGCCCGATATCCTGATGGTCTTCGAGGTCGGCACCGCGACGATGATGGGCGCCAAGGGCGCCGTCAAGCCAGTCTACGAGGTGATGGCGGAAGCCGGCGCCGATTTCGATCCGGACGCCTATATCGGCGCGGTGAAGGGCTACTACACCACGACCGACGGCGACATGCTGTCGCTGCCGTTCAACTCCTCGACGCCGGTTCTCTGGGTAAACCAGGACGCGCTGAAGGAAGCCGGCATCGACCCCGACGTCGATCTCTCCACCTGGGAGCAGGTGGGCGACGTGCTGGACAAGCTGAAGGCGGCCGGCCACGAGTGCCCGCTGACAACCGCATGGCAGAGCTGGATTCATCTCGAAAACCTGTCGGCCTATCACAACGTTCCCTTCGCCACGAAGGACAACGGCTTCGCCGGTCTCGACACGGAGCTGGCGTTCAACAGCCCGCTGCAGGTCAAGCACATCCAGACGATGGGCGACTGGGCCAAGGACGGCAAGTTCGTCTACAAGGGCCGCCGCAACGAAGGCGGCGCTGACTTCCGCTCCGGCGGTTGCGCGCTGTTCACCGAGAGCTCGGCCGGCTATGCGGGCATCAAGTCCGAAGCCGAATTCGACTTCGCCGTTCGCCCGCTGCCTTACTGGTCGGACGCCGAAGGCGCGCCTCAGAACACCATTATCGGCGGCGCGTCGCTGTGGGTGATGGAAGGCCAGGACCCGGCGGAGTATGAAGCTGTCGCCGCTTTCCTGAACTTCCTGTCGTCCACCGACATCCAGGCCAAGTGGCATCAGGACACCGGTTATCTGCCGATCACCAAGGCGGCCGGCGACAAGACAAAGGCCGATGGTTTCTACGATGAAAATCCGGGAACCGACATCGCGGTGATCCAGATGACGACGAACGAGCCGACCGCCAATTCGAAGGGCCTGCGTCTCGGCTCCTTCGACCAGATTCGCGGCATCATCGACGAGGAACTGGAAGGCGTTTGGTCGGGCGACAAGGACGCCCAGGCTGCTCTGGACAGCGCGGTGGACCGCGGCAACCAGCTGCTTCGCCGTTTCGAGCAGGCCAACAACTGATAATGCAGACATGGTTCCGGCGGCGGCGACAGATCGCCGCCGGAAACTGACCGGACCGGATCGGGGGACGACGAGGCGATGGAAAAGCGGGTGACTTTCAAGGGATGGACCCTGCCGCTCATTCTGATCTTCCCGCAAGTCCTGATCTCCGCCGTGTTCTTTTTCTATCCGGCGGGCGAGGCGATCTGGCAGTCGCTGTTCATTCCGGACCCCTTCGGCCTGTCGGCGCAATTCGTCGGCCTCGGCAATTTCGAATTTCTCTTCTCCGACAAATATTATCGCGCCTCCTTTGTCACGACGGCGATTTTCTCGACGCTGGTGACGCTCGTTTCCATGGTGCCGGCGCTGTTTCTCGCCGTGCTCGCCGACCGGCTGGTCAAGGGCGCAACGACCTATCGCACGCTGCTGATCTGGCCCTATGCGGTGGCGCCGGCGGTGGCCGGCGTGCTGTGGCTCTTCATGTTCAACACGCGCGTGGGCGTCGTGTCGTTTTATCTGAGCCAGCTCGGCTATGACTGGAACCATGTGCTCGACCAGACCGAAGCGATGGGGCTGGTGGTGCTTGCTTCCTCCTGGGGGCGCATCAGCTACAATTTCCTGTTCTTCTTCGCGGCCCTCCAATCGGTGCCGCGCTCGGTGATCGAGGCGGCGGCGATCGACGGCGCGCATTTCTGGCGACGTTTCTTCACGATCGTGCTGCCGCTGATTTCGCCGACCACCTTCTTCCTCCTGGTGGTCAATATCGTCTACGCCTTCTTCGAGACCTTCGGCGTGATCCACACGATTACCGGCGGCGGGCCGCAGCAGGCGACGACGATCCTCGTCTACAAGGTCTATGCGGACGGCTTCGTCGGACAGGATCTGGGATCCTCGGCCGCGCAATCGGTGGTCCTGCTTCTCGTCGTCGGGGCGCTGACGGTGCTGCAGTTCAAATATGTCGAGCGGAGGGTGCACTATTGAGCTCCGAAGCCGTCAAGGTCGCGCCGATCGCAGAACCGCCTCCCGGCATGGTGGAGAAACGCGGCCGCGCGCTGTGGCTCACCCACGTCTTCATGATCCTGGGCGTGATGGTGATCTTCTTCCCGATCTGGCTCGCCTTCGTCGCCTCCACGGTGACGCAGTCGGAAATCGTGCGCCCGCCGATGCCGCTCCTGCCCGGCCCGCACCTGATCGAGAACTACACGCGGGCGCTTTTTTCCGGCGTCAACGTGCCGGTCTTCACGATGCTGTTCAACTCGCTGGTGATGGCGCTCGGCATCGCCATCGGCAAGATCGCGATTTCGCTGCTTTCGGCCTTCGCGATCGTCTATTTCCGCTTTCCCGGACGGGGGCTGTTCTTCTGGATGATCTTCATCACCCTGATGCTGCCGGTGGAGGTCAGAATCGTGCCGACCTACGAGGTGGTGGCCGGCTTCGGCATGCTGAACTCCTATTCCGGGCTGATCTTCCCGTTGATCGCGTCGGCGACGGCGACCTTCCTGTTTCGCCAGTTCTTCATGACGATCCCGGACGAACTGGCCGAAGCCGCGCGGGTGGACGGCGCAAGCCCGATGCGCTTCTTCCGCGACATCGTGCTGCCGATGAGCCGCACCAACATCGCGGCGCTGTTCGTCATTCTCTTCATCTATGGCTGGAACCAGTATCTCTGGCCGCTCCTGATCACCACCGACCCGGACATGAACACCATCGTGATGGGCATCAAGCAGATGTTCCCGTCCGGCGACGACACGGCCGACTGGCCGGTCATCATGGCGGCGTCGATCCTCGCCATGATCCCGCCGGTGATCGTGGTCGTCTCCATGCAGCAGCTCTTCATCCGCGGCCTGCTCGACAGCGAAAAATAGCACCCATGGCAACAGTAGAATTCGACAATGTGAAAAAACGCTTCGGCGCGACGGAGGTCATCCACGGCATTTCGATGGATGTGAACGATGGCGAATTCATCGTCATCGTCGGCCCGTCCGGCTGCGGAAAATCGACGCTCCTGCGCATGGTGGCGGGGCTGGAATCGGTCTCCGAAGGCGAGATCCGCATCGACGGCGCGCGGGTCAACGAGAAGGAGCCGATGGACCGCGACATCGCCATGGTGTTCCAGAACTATGCGCTCTATCCACATATGAGCGTGCGCCAGAACATGGCCTACAGCCTGAAGATCGCCGGCAAGGCGAAGAGCGAGATCGACCGGCGGGTGGCGGACGCAGCCAAGCTCCTGCAGCTCGAACCCTATCTCGACCGCAAGCCGCGCGAATTGTCCGGCGGCCAGCGCCAGCGCGTCGCCATGGGCCGCGCCATCGTGCGCGAACCGGCGGTGTTCCTGTTCGATGAGCCGCTGTCCAATCTCGACGCGAAGCTGCGGGTGCAGATGCGGCTCGAAATCAAGCACCTGCAGGCGCGGCTCGGCGTGACGTCGCTGTACGTGACGCACGACCAGGTGGAAGCCATGACCATGGCCGACCGGATGATCGTGATGAACGCGGGCGTGGCCGAACAGATCGGCTCGCCGCTCGACGTCTACGAGCGGCCGCAAACGCTGTTCGCCGCGCAGTTCATCGGCAGCCCGTCGATGAATGTCGTGGAAGGCCACATTTCCGGCGGCCGGGCGACGCTCGGCAACGGCGCGTCGCTTGCCTGCGCCTCCGCTCACGAGGGCGATGTGATGGTGGGCGTGCGGCCGGAACACCTGACGGCCGACGCGGAGGGGCCAATCACGCTGACGGTTTCGGCGGCCGAGCCGCTCGGCGCCAATACGCTTTTGCATGGTTTTCTGGGCGAGACGAAAACCGTCTTCACCGCCAGCCTGCCCGGCGTGCACCTGCAGTCGAAAGCGGCGGAAACCGTCAGGCTTTCGGCATCGCCTGAAAACATCCACCTGTTCGATCGCGAAACCGGAAAACGGATATGAACCGGCTTGAAATTCGATAATTTCACATAACATATTGAAATATTTATATTAAATCAAAATCTGGCTTTGTTTCGGGAATCCGCATTTTCGCGCCGACCGCTCCGCCGCCGGCTGCGGCGTGTCCTCCTTCCGATTGCTGATCTGATATGCAAAACTGTTTAAAAACAGGGTATTGATCGATTAAGCCCTTGCCCGGAACCGCGAGTTCAGCCTGTTTTCAAAAGATATTGGCTTTGTTTCGGGATTTGGCTTTGTTTCGGGATTTGGCTTTGTTTCGGGATTTGGCTTTGTTTCGGGATTTGGCTTTGTTTCGGGATTTGGCTTTGTTTCGGGATTTGGCTTTGTTTCGGGATTTGGCGATTTTCGCGCGCCGGCGGCGGCCTCACGGCCTGCAGTCGCGGGATGAGGCGGTTTTTCGGGCGAGCCGTATTCTAGCACAAACGCCGATGAAATTCAGCAAAAAGTTCTCTATTTGTTCTCTCTGGGGGCGCGTCAGGAAGATCGGAATCCGACATCGGAATCATTTGGAGGAACGAATTCAGAGCAGAATGAGCAAGTGGCTGCATATATTGCGCTTTTTCCTGTACCATGACCGGAGTATGGCGCAGAAAGACCGGAATCGGAAATTATGGTGAAGCCGGGCGGCGCTGAACAGGGATGAGACTATGGCTGCTTATGACGACTTCGCAGCACTCGAAAAGCGCGGATGGGCTGACGCGGACACGGCGGCCGCCTACGCCAGGGATTTCGCCCGGGCCTCCGAAATGGCGGTGCCGACGCTTGTCTCCGAATCCGCGGCCGGCCCCGGCAGTCATGTGCTGGACCTGTGTTGCGGGCAGGGGATCGTGGCGCGCGGGCTTCTGGATACCGGCGCCAGGGTGACCGGCCTCGATTTTTCACCCGCCATGCTGGCGATCGCGCGCGGGCGCGCGCCGGAGGCTGAATTCATCGAAGGCGACGCGATAGACCTGCCCTTCGAAGACGGCCATTTCGACGCCGTGGCCATGGGCTTCGGCATGCCGCATGTGCCCGACCCGCCGGCCGTGATCGCCGAAGCACGCCGTGTGTTGAAACCCGGCGGCCGGTTTGCCTATTCCGTGTGGCTGGCCGCCGAGCGCTCGGCCTTTACCTATGTCTTCGCGGCGATCGGCGCGCATGGCGCGCCGGAGGTGACGCTGCCGCCCGGACCGGGCGCGACCGACTATGGCGAAGAGGACCGCGCCTTCGCAGCGATGACAGCGGCGGGCTTCGGGACCTTGCGTTCCACCGAGGTGGACAGCCGCTGGACGATCGACGATCCGGGCGCGCCATTCGATTTCTTCGTGGAGGGCACGGTGCGCGGCGCGGCGATGCTGCGCCCGCAGCCCGACGCCAACAAGCGGGCGATCCGCGCCGCCGTGGTCGACAAGGTGCTGGCGAACCACGGCGAGTCGGCGCCCTGGGACACGCCGATTCCGTCCGTCGTGATTTCCGGGACGGCGGTGTGAGGAAGACTCAGTCGCGGCGCAGCCTGTTGCGCCGCTGAATCAGATGAGCTCATTGAGGCGTTTTCAGAACGTCGCAAAGATGATCCAGGCGCCCCATGCCGTGAGCGCCGCCACGGCCGCTTTGCTGATCAATTCGCTTTCGTGCCGGCGAGGTCCACGCCGCCATAATGGCCGGAATTGAAGATGAACATCACCGCCGCCTCGCAACTGCCCTTCGTCGGCAGCGACATGAACTGGCAGGGGCAGCCCGTGTCGCAATTGCAATTGGCAAGTTCATATTCGTAAATTTCACAAGGCATCATGATTTTCGTCCCCTTATTTATCTTATAGGCAAGTCTAATTTGGCACAGGAACGAATGTTTTTTTCTTGGGAAGTACTTGCTTGTATGGGCGGATATTGGCAGGCGAGTAGGGGCGCGGCGCGCGTTGTTTTCTGGAATCAATGTGTTGGGGCGAGGATTGTTGGGGATGGCGCTAGCATCTTCCAAACGGCATAGGGGCTTTAGGGGCCGACGAGGCGTTGGGGCGCAGATAGGCCTTCGTTAGTAATGTGAGGGGTGGCGGTGTGGCGGGTTTTCTGGCAATTGACCTTGCAAACCGCGATCGGCACGCCTTCGCAAGGTCGAACCGAGCGACCATTGTGATCGCAGGAATATTGCCAAGTTTGATCTTAGCCTCGGCATATTTGTTTCAAATTTGAATACTTCAGCTGTCAATCGAATCGAACGAGGCTAACCAGTGTAAGTCGATCAATCCGGGGAGAGCTGGCAGCAGGGAGTTAATAGCTTTTAGGGGTGTGACAGCAGCTATCACACGCAAATGTGGTTAAGCTTGTCTCTAAATTTTCGCCTCAGATCCGCGTTATTCGGATCTTGGAGTTCGGTGAGATAACCATCAAAAGCCTTAGTCAATTCCTTATGTAGAAGGCTTCGATTGATCTCTATCCGCCCATCATCATGAAATTCAAACATCTTGCCACTCTTGCGTACGACGAGGCGATCAGTCGAACCAGAATGATGTAAGGCACAACGCCCTTGTTCATAAACTTTATCAGCAAGATCGTTTACATTCTTGCCTGCAGGCACGCAGGCAAGAAACGTCGGCCATGTCGTCAAGAAGGTCGTAAAGAGTTCCTTGCTTCGACGATTGTGATTGGTGATCCCGCTTCTAAAACCCTGTATAGTCTCAATCAGTAGGAAGTCGATCGCGAGAACAGCGAAACCATTTTTTCCGCGGCCTTTACCGTTCTCAGAGTTGATCAGAAGCTGCGCGGGCTCAATAAAGCGGAGCCGAATGCGCGCGTCCAGTATCGATAATGCCTTGCCCCAATCTGCTGTGTCGCTACGGGTGTCATCTAAAGTGAGTTTCTTCCAAGCCCTCACCCTGTGGCCGGGTGCAATTTCGAAATTATCTGGCAGAGTGGAGGATTTCATGTTCTTTCCTTCCCCTAACGCCTAGATACGCCGACAAAATCTTCTATCATAGTTCTACACAAACCTTGCTGCGCGCATCCCAATTAAAAGTCTACTAAGATATCTCATGCTTGAATGTAACGCCTGAACTCTAGCCACAAAATCTTAAGTCAGCGTGTTCAAAGGTCAAAGGTAATCGAAGACAAAGCGCAGATGATAAAACGTTTCATTGATATATAGCGAACCAAGATGGTCGCGGATTAGACACGGGTGACGCGGGTTTAGATATTAGTATATGCGTAAGTGAATGAAGGGGTACGTCATGCGGATAGTCTACACAGTCGGATATGAAGGAACGGACATTGAGCGCTTCGTTGCAACTTTGAAAGCAGTCGGGGTGCAGTGTTTGGCAGATGTACGAGCAATTCCAAATTCCCGCAAAAAGGGGTTCTCAAAGAGAAAACTTGCGGCCCGTTTGGAGGCCGAGGGTATTGAGTATATGCACTTCCAGGCGCTGGGTGACCCAAAGCCTGGCAGAGAAGCCGCCCGGTCAGGACACTATGATCTATTTCGTGCTATATACGATGCTCACCTCGATTCCGATGCAGCTCAGGCGTCTATTCGTGGATTAACGACGGTGGCTGGAGAGATGGTAACGTGCCTTCTTTGTTTCGAGCGGGACCCCACGACCTGCCACAGGTCTGTCGTCGCGGAAGAGATGTCGCAACGAGTCGGGTTAGAAGTCTTTAATCTCTACGGCGACGATCCGGAGCGCTATGTCCGTAACAGCCACAAATTGCCGCGTTACGATTCTTGTGAAGGCGCTTCCGCAGCCTAGCAAGAAGTACGGAGAAACAGTCTGCTGTGCAGGTCTCACCTCGAGCGGACAATGGAAACGACTGTATCCCATTCGTTACCGCCACCTCGCAGGTGAGACTGCCTTTGGCCGCTGGAATATTATTACCTACCGCTATCGCCCACCTATCCATGACAGGCGTGCTGAAAGCTGTGCTGTAGAAGAAGATAGCATAAAAATTGTTGGACAGATGCCGGAAAAAGAGCGTGCCAAACGGCTGAATCCGCTAATCCTACCTTCGGTGTCGGAAGCAGCGAGGCTTGGTCGTTCTTTGGCGCTGATCCGTCCGACGAATACACATTTCTTCCATCGCCAAAAATCTGCTGAGGAGATAGCTGAGGAAAAGGAAGCATTTGCTAAGGCTGCCCGGCAAGGATCGCTGCTGGACAGAGAACTAGAGACATTGGAGCCAACACCACATGTCTTCAAATTTCGCTTCAAGGATGCGGAAGGAGAACATGTCTATACCAATGGCGACTGGGAGGCCCATGCTATGTTTTATAGGGGGCTACAGCGTAGGAAATCTGCCACCGAAGTGTTAGATTGGATGGACCATACGTTCAACGTTGTCTACCCACAAAAAGGTATGGCGTTCGCTGTGGGTAATATAGCAAAGCGACCTCAGACGTGGCAGTTATTGGGAGTCATTCGGTTAGACGAACTGCCAGAATACGAGATCGCACAAGGCAAGCTCTTTTGAAATATGATAATTAAAATATGATATCAAATTAGGTAAAATTTGTTAAAATATTTTAACTAGCAATATAATTGAATCTATATTCAAAATATATACTATGACCTCTTAGAATAAATTGTTTTATTAGATCTATTTTTTGATACTTGCTTCGATTTGGGCTTTAAGGGTTCTTCTTCGTCAACAATAAGTTGGCCATTATCATCAATGTCGTCCAAATCGAGGATATTAAGTTCATTTGCTCTGATCACCAAAGCTTGCCATTTCCTTTCTTGGACTTTTCCTTCAAGATACGCACACTTCACAACATAATAAGGATTATAAAATACAGCAAAAGAAAGGTCCCCCAGCGGACCGACTTGTAGCTCGATAAAGCCAAGGTCCGCTAAACGCTGAACTCGATCTTTCCACGTCCTTAATGCTCGCTGGCCCTCGAAGCCGGCGTGAAACGCCATTTCTTCCGGACGATTAAGTGTCAGGAATTGCTCTTCGCGCAATCGGGCCCACATTTCTAGGTATGTACGGCTAACAGGATAACCCTTGCCAGACATATCATCCATGATACTCAACATGAGAGGCATTATACGAGGAAGTGCAACCCACCCCTCATTATCCATGTGCCAAAGCAAATTTTCATCCAGCTTTGGCCAGAGTTTTCCGCGTGCTTCCAGTTGTCGTTTAAGTATCGTTCTGTGCGCGCGTTTTGCCATTGTGTTCTTTCCATTGGTTGGTGGGATCGACTTTGGAGGTCGATCCCATTCGCAGATAGCTCATCATACACCTCGACAAGGTAGGACTTTAGGAAGATCAGCCGGGTTTGGACCCTCGGCCGCATCCTTGCCTCTGCGATAATTCAAATATGACGCATTAATCATGTAAAGTCGAATGCTAAGTTCGGGTATTCTCTCCGCCTTTACCGCTCTAAATCGGCATTTTCAGAACCTGAATTGGAATATTCATGTCAAACTCAAAACTTAAGATGGAAAATGTATGCAAATAGCATTGGCTAACTAGTTCTTATAACTAGGTTATTTTCTTTTTTTACAGTGTCGAGGTCTCGGTTTTTATGGTTTCGTGGTATCTCGGTATCAGGTGCGGGGGAGTGTGAGGGGGCGTGATTGCTTTTCGGAATACCAAATAATCCTAGAGCGATATATTATCTTAAATCCACTATCTTCCCACCTCATCCAGAAAAACGTCAACTTACGCCCCTGCCGCATTGGTTTTCAATGCGCATACGTAACGTCGCGAAGCAGTCTGATATGGTTTTGGAGGATAAAATTGGGGTTGGCTCTAGAGGCGCGTAGCATGAGCTCCGTCTTCGCCGCGCGCCGATGGCGCATCTACGTTCAGGCCCGCAGACACGCTTCCGCCCCATCCGACAATCCCGCCCACCCTGTTACGTTCGCCACAGACGGCTCTCACCTGCAATGGAATGCTGCGATCCTCGACAACGCGTAAGGAAAGGAGCCATGTCCGCCACCGTGCTTTCCATGCTGTTTGCGCATCTGCTCTGCAACGCTCTTGCCGCGGAACAGCCCCTGCCGCCGAGAGAGGCCACTTTCTGCTCGGCGAATTTCGAGACCCTGAAGGTCGGGCTCAATCCCGACCTGACGATGGAGGCGTTCGCCCGAATGGACGCCCGGGAAAGGGCGCAGGCGAGCGTCGAGTCGTACCGCCATTACCGGATCATGGTGCGGGAGAACGCGCACCTCGTTGCCGTGATGCAGACAAGCATCGCCCCGCTGGTCAAGGGCGAGGCCGTCGCCAGCCTCGGCGAGTATTGATCAACCAGCCGAACCGGGGCGGCCAGGCGGCCGCCTCTGCGCATGTCGGGTTCAGGCGCCGGGAAGCCGGCGAAGGCGCCGCCTTCAGCTTTCGTGTCGCTACAACCACCCCTCACCCTCGCTCCACCGTCGCCTCCCGCTCTCCCGCCCACGTAAACACCCACGTATCGCCCTGCCGCACGTTCTGGACCATGTGCGGGCGGAAGGCCGCCAGGCAGCAGCCGTTCGGGTGGCGCGCTGACGGGTAGAGGAGGCCGTTGCCGCCGGCGGCAAGCACGTCGCGCGCGAGCGCCTGGCCGGCGGGATAGGCCACCGCCGGGTCTGCGCCGAGAGCGTCGTCGCCGTCGTGTCCGTGGAGATCGTGGAAGCGGGCTGTGAAGCCGGCCAGCAATTCACGGTAGGCCGTGACGTTGTCGAAAACGCCGGTGGCCTCCAGTTCGCGCGTCAGATGCCAGCAGACCTCGGCCTGCGCGGTGGCGACCGCTGTTTCGCCGTATGCCGCATACCATGCGCCGCGCTCCGGGCCGTTGAAGCGATTGCCGGTCGCGCGCGTGTAGCAGAAGGCGGCGTTGACATAGGTCCAGCCATAGCCGGCGGCCTGGTTAAGCAGTTCGGCCGGGTCGAGACCGCCCGGAACCGGAAACCGGGGCGCGCGGCGCGCTGAGGTGAGGCCCTCAAGCTCCTCAAGAATGGCGAGATCGGCCGCGTCGTCGGCAAGCGGGGTCAGGGCCGGTTCGTCGATATAGGCCGTCGAGATGAGGCGGATTGTGGCGGGGTCGGTAAAGTCGCGCAGGCCGAGATCGGCGGCGCGGATCACATGCCGCCCCTGAGCGCGTCGATGTGCTGGCGCACCCGCATCATCGCCGGAATGCCGCCTTCGCACATGATTTCGACGGGGGTCTTGCCGCCGAAGCCCGGGCCGGTATTGGCGGTCTTCGGCCAGCCATGGGTGAGCGGGCCGTTGAAAAGCAGGCGCAGCCCCTTGTAGAGCCCGACGATGAGGCTCGCCCGCGTGACCTTGTCCTGATCGAGCACGCCGCGATAGGCGCCCGCCTTCATGCGGCTCCAGGTGGCCGGCGGCACGTCGAACAGGGCCGCGGCCTCGCGGTTGCTGAGCCGCCAGGCCTCCATTGCGCGCACCACCGCCTTGACGATCGCGGCAATCCTGTCGCGCTCGATCGCCGGATGCATGGCGTCCTGGTCGTTGGCAATGGCTGGCCCGGACATGGCGTTCTCCTTATGATGTACCAATATATATCATATGATAAGATTTGCAAGAGGGGCGGGTTTGTTTCGCCGTGACGGCGCC
The DNA here is from genome assembly GCF_039888615.1 of Hoeflea sp. CAU 1731. NCBI lineage: Bacteria > Pseudomonadati > Pseudomonadota > Alphaproteobacteria > Hyphomicrobiales > Rhizobiaceae > Hoeflea > Hoeflea sp. CAU 1731. Next base: position 181,240 of record NZ_JBDQQS010000009.1, read on the forward strand.
TGCAACTGGCCGAGCTATTGCGTGGGCGATCCGAACGCCTGTCGCCTGCGTAAGAGAGGGTGGATGCTAGGAGCCGCCATGCATTGGGTTTTGAACGCCATTGAAGAGGTGCTGCCGGTCGTGACCTTCGTCGCGCTGCAGCAGCTTGTGAGCTTCACCGCCGGGCTGGCGGTGATGACGGCGCTCGTCGTCTGCCTGCTGGCGCTCGCTTATGCGACCGGGCGCAAGCCGCCGCGCTTTGCCGTGGCGAGCAATATCGCGTTGCTCGCCTTTTCCATTCCGGGCATCGTCACCGGCGACGCCGCCTGGTTTCAGGTGTCCGACACGCTGCTCGACGGGTTCGTGGCGCTGCTTTTGCTGGGCAGCCGGGCGGTCAACTATCCGCTGTTGAAGGTGCTGTTCGACCGCGTGTTTGCGATCACCGACGAGGCCTGGCGGATCCTGTCGCTTCGATGGGGCGTGCTGCTGCTTGTGCTCGCCTGTCTTAACGAGATCGTGCGGAGGGGCTATTCCGAAGACGTGTGGACCTGGTACAAGCTCGCCTCCACGCTGCTTATCCTCGCCTTCGGCTGCTACCAGTTCACGCTGTCGGCGCGCATGCGGATACCGGAGGAATCCAACCGGCTGGGCCTAAGACGCTGATTTGGGGCGGGCGCGGCGGGAGCGGCCGAAATCAGAAGCCGACGCGCGCCAGGCCGTCTTCCAGCTGCTTGCGAAAGCTTAATTCCGTGAACGGAAAGGCCGTGAAGAACTGTTGGCGATTTGCATCCGGCCGGCGGGCGCGAACCTCGGCGCTCCAGTGGCGCGCCTCCTTTTCCTTGCCGGCGAGCGCGCAGGCGACGGCCGCGATCATCAGGACGAGATGGTGGGCGCCCGGCGCGCGCGCCGCATGTTCGGCCTCGACGACGGCCTGCGCGATGTCGGCGTTGCGCAACAGACCGAAGGCGCGCACGCTGTAGATGGCGTATAAAAGCGGATCGAGCGGGCTCAGATCCTGCGCCCGCGTGGCCGTTTCGATGGCGTTTGACGCCTCGCCGCGTATGGCGTCGGCGAAGGCCAGCGAATAGTGGCCCTGCGCGAAGTTGGGGCTGAGCGCGACCGAGCGCTCAAGCCAGCTCAGGCCGCCGGCGGGATCGCCCTCAAGCCAGAACGAACGCCCCATGGTGAGATTGCAGAACGGATCCAGCGGATCGATCTCCATGCTGCGCTCGGCGTGGCGGCGCGCATCGGCGATCGCCGCCGGCGTGTCCGGCTTGTATTGCAGGAAGGCGTCCTGAAAGCGGGTGAAGGACAGACCCGCATGGGCGCGCGCGAAGGCCGGATCCTGGGCGATCGCGCGCCTGAACAGACCGGAGGCGGTCTCGTTGTCTTCCTGCGAGAAGCGGAACATGTGGCGCAGGCCAAGATGGTAATTGGCCCAGGCGTCGAGATCCTGCGCCGCGCCGGACCGGATGTGGTCGGCCTCGTTCTGGGGAATGTAGATCTCCAGCGACGACACCACGCGGGTGACGATCTCGTGGCGGACCTCCTGCAGGGCTTCGGGGCGGACCTCGAAACGGTCTGCCCAGATGACTTCGCCGGCCGCGCAGTCCGAAAGCTCGATGGTGATGGCGATGACCTCGCCCAGCCGCTCGATCATGCCGCACAGCGCGTAGCGGACGTTCAGTTGCCGGCCGATCGCGTCGAGATCGGGAACCGGGGCGCGGAAGCGGAACGCCGTGCCACGCGCGATCACCCGGATCCAGCGCAGCCGCGACAGCGCCTGGATCAGCTCGTGCGGCAGGGCCTCGCAGAGCACGCGCTCGAGCCCGGTCGGGATCAGGCTGTCGAACGGCAGGACCACGATCGATGGCCGGCCTTGGTTTTGTGGGTCAGCTTGCAGCATCATGAAGGCTCGACAAAGTCGGTGTCCGAAACGACACGGTCATCAGAAACGATTTTACAGGGTAATGTCTCTTCGCGGTACCATTACTTTCATTCGCGTTTTTACGAGAAACGGCGTTCTGTTTTGTGTGGGAAATGCCACCATTATTTTCAGAAAGTCTTTGGACCGGCATGAATTCGCGCGCGACAGTGTATGGTGACGCAACGGCGGCGGGAGGTTTGCGATTGAAAGACCGGTTGACGGGTTGGGCGCAGGACGCCGCCGATATCGCCATGGCGATGATACCGAGACGGACGCCGGACGCGGAGGCGGTGAAGCGCTGCCGCATCGTCGCCCATCGCGGCGCCCACGACTACAATCGCGCGGCGAAGGAAAACACGCTCGAAGCGTTCGAGCTGGCGCGCGCGGCGGGCGTGTGGGGCGTGGAGACGGACATACGCTGGACCGCGGATCTGACGCCGGTGATCTGCCACGATCCCGATACGGCGCGGGTGTTCGGCAAGGACGCGCGGCTTTGCGACGTCAGTTTCGAGGAATTGCGCGCGGCTGTTCCCGCCGTGCCGTCGGTCGCCGAGGCGATTGCGCGGTTCGGCGGCAGGCTGCACCTGATGCTGGAGCTGAAGGCGGAGCGCTTTCCCGATATCGGGCGGCAGAAGGCGATACTGGCGGAGCATCTTGCGGGGCTTGCGCCGGGCGCGGACTACCACATGATGGCGCTCGACCCGGATCTGTTCGAGACGTTCGACATCCAGCCGCGGCAATGCTGCCTGCCCGTGGCGATGACGAACATGGCCGCGATCAGCCGCCGGACGCTCGGGCGACCCTATGGCGGCGTGACCGGCCACTACCTGCTGTTGACCGATGCGATCAAAAGGCGGCACGAAGCGGCCGGACAGAAGGTCGGGACAGGTTTCGTGAAATCGCGCAACTGTCTCTATCGCGAGATCAACCGCGGCATGGAGTGGATCTTCTCCAACGACGCGGTCGCCATACAGCGGATGCTGGACAGCGTCACAGCGCTGTGACGGACGGCCCGCCGCGTCGCAGCCGTCTTTCGGCCGGGGTGTGCGCCTGCAGCGGGGATCACCGGGTCTCGAACACGTCGTCCAGCCAGTCGAGGACGCGCCGGTTGAGAAGCGAGCGGTTGCCCATCTCGCAATGGCCGTCCGCGCCTTCCGCCGCGGTGAAACGGATCAGCGTCTTCGGGCATGTGAGCGCATCGAGAAACGCGCCGGCGCCGGCCGCCAGTCCGTCATTCTCCGCCTGGGTGATGAGCGTCGGGCAGCGGATGAGTTCGGCGCGGCCGTCCATTGTGAAGAGTTCGGCGGAGGCGAACCAGCTGCGCATGTCATTGACGCCGTGAACCCAGAAGCCGCGCTGGACGACTTTCCAGTTCAGCGTAGGATTTGCGCGGATGAACGCGTCCAGCCGGTCGATCTGCGCCTGATCCAGCGCGCTCAGATTCTGCGCCGCTTCGCGCGGTATATCCAGCAATTGCATCGCCGCGGCCCGGAAGCCTTCCGCGATGCCCCAGGTTCCGGGATCGGCGATCAGCGCGGCAATGCGCGGTTCGCCGGACGCGCCGCGCGGCGCGAGATGCCCCCCGAGGCTCCATCCGGAAAGCGCGATGCGATCCGGATCGACGAGCGGCAGCGTTTCGGCGAAATCGACCACCGCCCGGATGACGACTTCCCAGTCGGGCCGCAGGGGAATGTTGCGTTCGTAGAGCATGGCGCCCTGGCCCGGACCGTCGAAGAGCAGGCTGTGATAGCCACGCCGCGACGCCGCCACGGCGGACGCGAAATACATGTCGGTAATGGTGGCGTCGTAGCCGTTGTTGAAGATGATCAGCGGCCGGGTCTGCGTCTCGAAACCTTCCGCCGCCACGAAATATGCAGGCATGGACGATCCCTCGAAAGGGATGGCCAACGGCGCGGCCGGATGTGGACCGAGCCCGAGGCCCCTGTCGAGCGCAGCCGTTTGCTTGCGGAAGGCGGCGACGAGGCGCGGATCGACCGGGGCGCCGTAGATCGGGTGAAAGGACGCCGCGTGGAAAGCGCTGGCGCGCAGATAGAGCGCGCGCGCACTTGCGGAGTGTCCCTTGGCGAGGGTCGCATCGGCTTCGCTGGTCAGTCGGTCGCCGGCGGCGTTCCATGCGTCGTAAAAGGCGCTGTCGTCTCCGTCGCCAATCGCCTCGGCGACGGCCCGTACCTCGCCGAAATCCGCCCCGCCATAGGGAATCCAGGCGATCGGCCAGGCGCCGAACTCCTCGTGCATGGCGTCCCGGAACAGGCTGTTCATGGCTTGCTCCGCCGGCTGGTCGCGGGCGGGAGCGGCGACCGCGGTCCGTGAGCATGCATGAAGGAAATGTTCATTGCCGGATCCCCGGGTGTTGCATATGGCCCGCAGCCGCGAACCCGCGTGTGCGCCAGCGCCGGCGATTCTATCGTGCTTCCGGCGGCGCCGGTCAAGAGGCGTCACTTCATTTCGTCTTGCCCGGGTCGGGGGCCGGGACTCAGTCCTTGCCGACGTCCTTCATCGCCGAGGCGATGCGATCCTTCATGCCGTTGAAGACCTTTTCATTCGCCGTGCGGGTTTCCTCGGCCATTTCCTTCATCAGTGTCAGCGCCTTCTCGGTGGCGTCGGCGTAGGCCTTCTTCATGGCGTCGGGGTCGCCCGAAGCCGTAAGCGAACCGGTGTAGTTCTTGGCGGCGTCCGTCATCCGGTTGAGGATAGTCATCTGCTTTTCGAGCATGTCGCGATAGGTGTCGGCCGCCGATTTGTTGGCTTCGACCAGCGCCTCGAAATTCCTGCGGTTGCGATCGACCACCTCGCTCATATCGACGTTGCCGGGCGTCATGGACTTGAACCGCTCCATGAATTTCTGCGGATCGAACATGTCCTTCATTGCGTCCGGATCATAGAAACTGAAGAACTCCTCCATCATGCCGGCAGGGTCGAAGGGGGATTTTTCCGGTTTTTTGGCCATTGCGATTTTCCTTTCCGGGGTAAACCCCGTCTGGTGATTTCCGGCGCAGCAGAACAGAACTCTGCGATGGTTTCGTGATCCCGCGACAGAAACGGGACCGGCTCATGGTATGACGAAACGCGCCGGCGAGAAAGCTGTTCCTGATTGCGCGTTTCATAGGTTGCGATAAACTCATAATGCATGTTTGGATTGCGCCGGGAAGGGAGGCCTCATGACGAAGCACAGGATCTACGCGATGAGCTTTGCCAGCGTGTACCCGCATTACGTCGCCAAGGCGGAGCGCAAGGGCTGCGCGAAGGCGGAAGTCGACGAGATCATTTGCTGGCTGACAGGGTATGACCAGCAGGGACTGGACGCCGAGATCGAAAAAGAGACGGATTTCGAGACGTTTCTTGTGGAGGCGCCGCAGATGAATCCATCCAGAGCTCTGATCAAGGGCGTGGTCTGCGGCGTGCGGGTGGAGGACATCGAGGAGCCCGTGATGCAGGACATTCGCTATCTCGACAAGATGATCGACGAACTGGCCAGGGGCAAGGCGATGGAGAAGATCCTTCGGAACGGCTGAATCCCTCGCGCCGTCGACAAGGCGCTGCTGGAGGACGGATCAAGTCCGGCATGAGGGTAAGTCTATGATATACCCACATCAATACGCTGTTATCCCTCGACAGGCGCGTAATCTGCGGCGTCGAGGCGGCCGGGGCGGCCCTCGAGCCCCAGCTTGGCGATGCGCGGCAGCGTTTCGCTTATGATCTTGCCCTGGCGGAAAACGGCGAGCCGAGTCGCCTTCAGCCGGATCGCCTCGATCGGGTCGCGCGCCTGCAACAAAACGCAATTGGCGGACTTGCCTTCGGCAACGCCGTAATAGTCGAGCCCCATCGCCTTCGCCGAGTTGACGGTGATCGCGTCATAGGCCTGGCGCATGGCGTCGAGCGAGGTCATCTGGCCGACATGCACGGCCATGTTGGCTACCTCCAGCATGTCGGCGGCGCCGAGCGAGTACCACGGATCCATGCAGCAATCCTGACCGAAGGCGACGTTGACGCCCTGGGCGAGAAGCTCCGGCACGCGGGTCATGCCGCGGCGCTTCGGATAGGTGTCGTGGCGGCCTTGCAGGGTGATGTTGATCAGCGGATTGGGGATTGCATGGATCTCCGCCTCCGCCATCAGCGGCAGCAGCTTGGAGACGTAGTAATTGTCCATCGAATGCATGGAGGTGAGATGCGAACCGGCGACGCGTCCCTGCAGCCCGAGGCGCACGGTCTCGGCGGCCACCGTCTCGATGTGGCGCGACATCGGATCGTCTGTCTCGTCGCAGTGGAAATCAACGCGCAAGCCGCGCTCGGCGGCGATCTCGCACAGCCGCGTCACCGACCGGGCGCCGTCCTGCATGGTGCGCTCGAAATGCGGAATGCCGCCGACGACGTCGACGCCCATGTCGAGGGCGCGCAGCAGGTTCTTTTCCGCCGTGGGCGAGCGGTAGAGGCCGTCCTGCGGAAAGGCGACGAGCTGCAGGTCGATATAGGGCTTGATGCGTTCGCGCACATCCAGAAGCGCCTCAACGGCAAGCAACCGGTCGTCGCAGACATCGACATGGCTGCGGATCGACAACAGTCCCTGAGAGACGGCGAGGTCGCAATAGCGCAGCGCCCGCTCGATCACCGCCTCGTGGGTGAGAAGCGGCTTCAACTCGCCCCACAGCGCAATGCCTTCCAGCAAGGTGCCGGACCGGTTGAGCCGAGGCAGGCCAAGGGAAAGCGTCGCGTCCATGTGGAAATGCGGGTCGATGAAATGCGGCGAGAGCAGGCGTCCGCCGGCGTCGACGACGCGCGCGGCCTCGCCTTCAACGCCCCTGGCGATCGCCTCGAAGCGGCCCCCGGATATCGCGACATCGACGCCCTCGCGTCCGTCCGGAAGATTGGCGTTCCTGATCAGGATATCGAACATGCGGCGCATTCCCTTGCGGTGTTTCAGAACTGCGCCATCACTGCATGGCGACGGGCCGGGCCGCAAGGGGTCGCGGCGTCATTAACTGGCGGCGAGCCTGCCGAAACCCTCGACATCGGGGGCGCTTGGCGCTATGCCCGCCGAGACTGAGCCATGTCTGAGCCAGGTCATGACAGGAAGATCGATGAGCAGCGCAGAAAACAGGCCGGCGCCGAAGCCGGGCGTGATGGATATTGCAGCTTATGTGCCGGGCAAGGATTCCGCGCCCGGCGTCGCGAAGGTTTACAAACTTTCAGCCAACGAAACGCCTTTGGGGCCGAGCCCCCATGTGGCCGGCGCAATGGCGACCGCTCTGGAGCATCCGGAGATCTATCCGGACGGCGGATCGACGAAACTGCGCGAAGCGATCGCCGCGCGGCACGGATTGAACGCCGCCAATATCGTCTGCGGCAACGGTTCGGACGAATTGCTGGGTCTTCTGTGCCAGACCTATCTCGCGCCCGGCGACGAGGGGATCGTCACCGAACACGGCTTTCTCGTCTACAAGATCCAGATCACCGCCGCCGGCGCGACGCCGGTGACCGTTCCCGAGACCGATCTGCGCGCCGATGTCGACGCGATCCTCGCCGCGGTGACGGAGCGCACCAGGCTCGTTTTCATCGCCAACCCGAACAATCCGACCGGCACCTATCTGCCGGCCGACGAATTGCGCCGTCTGCAGGCGGGGCTGCCGGGCAACGTGCTGCTGGTGATCGACGCCGCTTACGCCGAATATGTGCGGCGCAACGACTATGAAGCGGGGATCGAACTGGTTTCCGGCAGCGAAAACGTCGTCATGACCCGAACGTTCTCGAAGATCTACGGTCTGGCGGGTCTGCGTGTCGGCTGGATGTATGCGCCGCTGGCCGTCGCCGACGCCGTCAACCGGGTGCGCGGGCCGTTCAACCTCAACGCCGTCGCGATCGAGGCGGGCGCAGCGGCGATTGCCGACCGCGATCATGTGGACAAGGCCGTCGCCTACAATCTGCGCTGGATCGAGCGTCTGACGACGGAAATCAGGGCGCTGGGTCTGAGCGTCACGCCGTCGGTCGGCAATTTCATTCTCATTCATTTCGGCAATCAGCCAGGCAAGTCTGCGGCGGATGCGGATGATTATCTTACCGCGCGCGGCCTCGTGCTGCGGCGCGTGACGGCCTATGGCTTTCCGGACGGCTTGCGCATGAGCGTCGGCCCGCAAGAGGCCAACGAAGCGGTGATCGCCGCCCTGAAGGAATTCCTGGACAAGACATGACCACCAAGCAATTCGACAAAATCGCGCTGATCGGCATCGGTCTCATCGGCTCCTCCCTTGCACACGTCATCCGGCAGAAGGGGCTTGCCGGCACGGTGGCGATCGCCACCCGCTCGTCCGAAACACTGGAGCGCGCGCATGATCTGGGGCTTGGAGACAGCTATACAACCTCCAGCGCGGAAGCCGTGCGCGACGCCGACCTGGTGATCGTCAGCGTGCCGGTTGGTTCATCGGAGAAGGTGGCGCGCGAAATCGCAGGCGAACTGAAGGAAGGCGCGATCGTCACCGATGTCGGCTCGACCAAGGAATCCGTCGTCGAGCAGATGAAGCCGCATATCCCCGAACACGCGCATTTCATTCCAGGCCATCCGATCGCCGGGACGGAGCATTCCGGACCGGATTCCGGTTTCGCGACGCTGTTTGAAGGCCGCTGGTGCATTCTCACGCCACTGCCCGGCACAGACGAGGAGGCGCTGCAGAAACTGACGACGTTCTGGGAAAGCTGCGGCTCGATGGTCGACCGGATGGATCCGCACCGTCATGATCTGGTGCTCGCGATCGTCTCGCATCTGCCGCAGATCATCGCCTACAATATCGTGGGCACAGCCGACGATCTGGAAACCGTGACGGAATCGGAAGTCATCAAATATTCGGCCTCGGGCTTTCGCGACTTCACGCGTCTTGCGGCCTCCGACCCCACCATGTGGCGGGACGTATGCCTGCACAACCGGGACGCCATCCTGGAAATGCTGGCGCGTTTTTCGGAGGATCTGTCCTCATTGCAAAGGGCGATCCGGTGGGGAGACGGCGACAAGCTGTTCGACCTGTTCAGCCACACGCGGCATATCCGCAGGTCGATCATCGAGGCTGGCCAGGACGTCAAGGCGCCCGATTTCGGCCGGCATCCGGAATATGCTCCGGCGGAGAAGAATTAGGCGCGCTGTTGCGGGATGATCAGTACCGCCGCGGGCGCAGCGGCGGGATGCGGCCAAGCGTGAAGAAGGCGATCGAAACCTTGCCGCGGCGCACCGTGACCGGAAGCTTGATTTCACCGGTTCCGGACAGGGTGGACAGCACCGAGCGGACGTTTTCGATGGCGCCGGTCGGGTCGGGCACGCCGCGCGCCAGCTCCATGACGCCGGCGAGATCGCGGATGCTCAGGTCGAACCGCCCGTCGAGAAGGCCGCGCTGATCGATCGAGAACGGGCCGTCAACGGCGATACGAGCGCCATTGTCTAGAGCGACGACGAAGGTCTTCAACGAACCGCTTGCACCGATCCATGGATAATCCCGCGTTCGCTGCTGCCCCGAAAGAAGCCAGGCCCGATCGTCGACGCTGACGTCGAAATCGAGATCGAAGGCCGGCGCGTCGCCGGCGCCCGTCGCAAGCCGCGCATTGCGCAGCATCGCTGCGAAATCCAGGTTGTCGCCGTTTCGACGGGTGTGGAATTCGCTTGTGTCGGTTGCGAGCGTCAGGTCGTCGGCGCCGTTCGTCAGCACCGCCTGCGTATCCTCGACGTGGACCGAGGCGCGGTCGAGCCCGTTGAGACCGAAAACGGTGCTCGACTGCAGCGACCGCCATTCGAAATCGGCGCGGTCGCCGCGCGGCGACACGATGGTGACCGGGCTGTCGAGTTCGGAGATGATGTGGTTGGGACTGTAGACCTGCGCGGCGGTGCGGAAGGCGCCCGCCGACAGTTGCGAGGAATCGACCTCGCTGACCGCCGTCACCGAATCGCAGAACACGCCGAGGCGGAAGGGAAAGCCGCGCACTTCCATGTCTTCGCAGTCGGCCGCGACGCTGTTGAGCGACAGATTGGCGAGCACCATTTCGCTGCGCGTCTTGACCTCGCCGGCGAGGTAGAACCACAGGCCGGCATAGCCCCCGAACAGCACCACGATAAAGATCGCAAGGAAAATGAGACGCCGGAGATACCGGCCGTCATTCTGTGAAGTGGTCATAGATTCTCCAGCCAATACTTCAATTCGCCTGCGTTTCGAATTATGTGACGGATATGGACGATTTTTGGGTCTTTGGCTACGGGTCGCTGATGTGGCGGCCAGGTTTCGAGTTTCGCGAGGCGCAGCGCGGACGGATCTACGGATACCGGCGCGCGCTGTGCATCCACTCTTTCATTCATCGCGGCACGCCGGAACGGCCGGGGCTGGTGCTCGGGCTCGACCGGGGCGGCTCCTGCACGGGGATGGTGTTCAAGGTTAGGGGAGAGGACCATGAAGAGGTGGTCGCCTATCTGCGCGCCCGCGAAATGACCAACAAGGTCTATATGGAGCGGCATCTGCCGGCCTATCTCGCAAATGGCGAGCAGGTGGAAGCGCTATCCTTCGTGACGGACCGCGCGCATCCGCAATACGCCGGCGCGCTGGAGATCGACGAGGCGGCGCATCGCGTTGCGGTGTCGGAAGGCCAGTCGGGTCACAACGCGGACTATGTGCTGAGCACTGTCAGGCATCTCAGGGAAATGCGGATTCGCGATCACCTGCTTGAGGCGGTGGCCGAACGGCTGGAGCCCGTCAGTTCCTCGTAGCGTTTGCGGGCCGTTTGAGGCAGCGGCAGATGCGGATTTTCTTCGATTGTTCTGACCAGCAGTTCGTCAGTCGCGGCTTCTGTGACGTCAACCAGTTTTTCCAGGAATGCGTCAGGCTCCATGCCCGGCTGGATCGGTTCGAGAAACCGAACGTTGATTTGGCCGGGATAGCGGATGAATTTGCGCCGCGGCCAGAAAAGGCCGGGAACCATGGCGACCGGCACGACCGGAACCTGGAGCTGGTCGTAGAGCCGGGCGATGCCGAATTTGTAGACCGGTTCGGCGCCGACCGGGCGGCGCGTCCCTTCGGGATAGATGATGAGCTGGCGGCCGTCCGCCATCTGCTTGCGGGTGCGTTCGAGCACGGCCGGCATGACGCTGGATTTCGCGCCGCGATCGATCGGCACCATGCGCATCTTGATCACGTACCAGCCGAAGAGCGGGATCCAGGTAAGTTCCCGCTTGAGGATATAGAAGGGATCGTCCAGATGCGGCAGCAGCGCATAGGCGTCCCAGAAGGACTGGTGTTTCGGCGCGATGATGTAGGGTCCGTCGGGCAGGTTCTCGAGCCCTTCGATCGAGTAATCCGTTCCCACGATGACCTTGAGCAGCCAATGGTTGGACCGCACCCAGTTTTTCGGAATCACCCATGCGTTTTTCCGCCGCATCAGGAAATAGGCCGGAGAAAAGATGATCATCTGGACAATCAGGTTGAGATAGAAGGCCAGATTGAACAGCATTGAGCGGAGCAGGATCATGGGTGATCTAATCCGTCACCGTGGCCTGCGAGTCAATGCCGCCGGCGGTCGGCCGTCCGGCGGCGTGGGCGACGGAACGCAGGAATTCGCCGGCGACGTCCGTTCCCGTCGCCAGCCGCAACCGCGCAATCAGATATTTCGCGTATTCCTCGACCAGCGGACGCCAGAGCGCCGGCCTGCGCACCCAGTCATAATTGCGGAATTCGTCCGGAACCACGGGGTAGGGGATGAATTCGACCTCCTCATCAAGACGGCGCAATTCGATCAGGCTTCGCGGCATGTGATCGCTGCTGGTGACGACGATAACCCGCGTAAAGTTGTTGTCTCTCGCCCATTGGCTGACCTCGAGGGCGTTGCCTTCGGTGTCGAGCGCGTCGTGGCCGATATCCACGCAGCACTCGAACAGCGCCGCCTCCGTGGATGTCAGTTTGCGGATCTGCTCAGCCGTTGTGCTCGGATAGACGCCGGAGATCAGCAACCGGTCAGCCAGTCCCTGGTCAAGAAGGTCGAGCGCCTGTTCGATGCGGTGGCTTCGCCCCGTCAGGACGACGATGCCGTCGGCTTCCGCGATGTCCGCCGGCGGCGTGACGGAGGTGATTTCGCTGGAAAACCGGAAAAAGCCGCCGATCAGAACGCCGAATCCCAGCACGACGATCCATATGGCGATCACCGTCAACGCGCGCGCACCGCGCCGCAGCCTGCCGGGCTTTTTTGGCGCTGGCTGGTCTTCCAGTTCAGGATCCTTGTTTTCGACGTCCATGACGATGCCGCAAATGTGTAGGAGAGAATTGTACGCGCATTTCCGCAGTGTCAATGAACAATGACCGCTTTGGCCGCCCAAAGACCGCCACAGCGCGGCTTGCGCGACGTTTCGCGGTTGTCTGGCTACAGGACGTGTCCGGGGTTGGAACGGATCAGGTCGATTTCCCGAATCGTTTTCATCACGGTGATTCGCGTGGTCAGGGCAGTGAGAAAGGCGATGATGATGACGATCGCGACGATGCCGACATAGCCGCCGGGCCCCACCGAGAAGCCGCCGAACAGGGCGTTTGTCTGGTCCGATTGAGGGGTGGCGAAATTGTTGTTCGCCCAGACGCCCGCCGCCGCAAAGATGATCGCCGCCGCAATGCCGCCGGCGGTCGCGCCTTTCAGGGCGATGACGAAGAAATGACGCTGGAAGTGCGATGCGACGAAGCCGGCCTCCGCGCCGACGAAATGCAGCACTTCGACGATGTGGTGATTGCCCGACAGTGCGCCGCGGGTTGCAAATATCACCGTCAGCACCGTTGCGGCGAAGACGAGCAGCAGGATGCATATGCCGATCAGCGTCGTGGTGTTGGCCATGGCGACCAACCGGTTCACCCAGGTGCGGTGGTCGTCGAGGTAGACGTTCGGAAGGGCTTGCGTCAACGCTGTGCGCATCGCCTGAAAGTCCGGTGGCGCACCCTCGTCGATGGTGACGATGACCAGCCGGGGCACGGGAAGTTCGTCCAGATCGAGTCCCTCGCCAAGCCAGGGTTCCAGCAGGCGTGAAGTCTCGTCGTCATTGACGATCGTGGCGTCCGTCGCGCCGTCGAACCCGATCGCGATCCGTCGCGCGGTCTCGAGGGCCTGCTGCATGTCGAGCCCGTCCTGCGGCTTGATCTGGATGGTGACTTCTCGCGAAATGTCGCTCTGCCAGGTGTTTGCAGTGTCCTGGACGAGGATGACCGCGCCAAGCGTGAGGCTGGCCAGAAACGACATGATCGAAATCACGAACATGAGCGAGCGGCCGGCGATGTTCGCCGCCGGAACGATGGGCGCCGTCGGCCGAAGAACGATCTGCCGGGGCTGCCTCGCGCCGGTTCCGCCGGATGGAGCGCCGTCGTCAGTCATATATATCCAGTCGTCCATGCGACAGGATCATGCGGCGGGCGTCGATCTGGTCCATCAGCGACAGGTCGTGGGTTGCGATGACGACGGCCGTGCCGAGCTTGTTCAGCTCCATGAAAAGACGCAGCAGACGGCGCGCCAGCGGCGCATCGACGTTGCCCGTCGGCTCGTCGGCGAGCAGGATCTCCGGCTGGTCGATCAGGGCGCGGGCGATCGCCGCGCGCTGCTTCTCTCCGCCGGACAGAATGGGCGGCAAAACGTTCATCCGCTCACCAAGACCAACCCATTTGAGCAATTCGATGACGTCGGTGCGGTAGGTGGATTCCTCTCGGCCCCGCACCCTGAGCGGCAAGGCGACGTTTTCATAGGTCGTCAGATGATCGAGTAACCGGAAATCCTGGAAGACAATGCCGATGCGCCGGCGCAGCAGCGGCAGTTCCTGCGGGTCGATGGTGGCGATGTCCCGGTCGAAGATGCGAATGAAGCCGCGGGTCGGCTGCAGCGACAGGAACAAAAGCCGCAGCAGCGTTGTCTTTCCTGCGCCGGAAGGGCCGGTAAGAAACTGGAACGAGCGCTGCGGAATGTCGAAAGTCAGATCGCGCAACACTTCCGGGCCCATGCCGTAGCGCAGTCCAACATTGTCGAAATGGATCAAGTCAGCAGCCTCCCTGCCCGGGTTGCCCTATGCGCTGTTTGGTAATCGTTTTGCCGGTCGTTGTGAAAAGACAAGGGTTTCGTATTTGTTAACCGTATCGGTTTACCGTCCTGCAAGGAAGGAGCCGACGTCGGGATACCTTCCGGGAACGGGATCGCCTGACAAGCTAATGCAATACAGCCACGGCGCCGGTCAATACGATCGCAGCTTTAATGTGGAAAATTCCGGTTCGACCGCCCGTCGCCGCGGTCGTCGTCGACCTTTCGCTGGCCGCGCAACGGCGGGGTCGACCGCAATGGATGTGATTGACGCCGAATTCGTACACATAGACGACAATGGTTCCGTGGTGGAAGTCTTTGGCGCGGACACTGCGAGACCGGTTTCGCCGAGTGATTTTTTCGAAAGACGCGGGCATGGCGCAGGTCTGGCCGCAGACGCTGCACCGGCCGGATTGCCGAAGCTTTTCGGCGCGCTCGACCGGTTGAGCCCTGCGGGATTTGGCGCGCTGGTGGGGCTCGCTTCGCTGTGCGTCTTCTGGTTCTTCGGCGGATATGCGCTGTTGCAGTAAGCCTTCATTAACCATGTCTTTCGCGGCTTGCAGCCGAATGTTGGGAAAGACGGCGGCGAAACGGTTTCAAATCCCTTGCAATTCATGTAGCTAGCAGCTTCGTCAAATTGTTACGGGGCTCCACGCATGCCGGTCGTACGCGGAAAGAACATCGACATTCTCTATAGCGCGGAAGCAATTCACGCGCGCAATCTCCAGCTTGCGAAGGAAATTTCGACGGTTCCGAAGAACGATCTCCTGGTGATTTCGATCCTCAAGGGCTCTTTCATCTTCGCCGCCGACCTGCTGCGCGCCCTGCATGAAGTTGGTCTTGCCCCGGAAGTCGAGTTCATAACCCTGTCGAGCTACGGCAAGGGAACGACCAGCCGCGGCGTCAAGATCATCAAGGACATCGACAGCGATGTTAAGGGTCGTTCGATCCTGCTGATCGACGATATCCTGGAATCCGGAAACACGCTGCGATTTGCGCGCGACCTGATGTTCGAGCGCGGCGCCAGAGATGTCTCGATCGCCGTTCTGCTCGACAAGCGGTCGCGTCGCCAGGGCGAACTCGACGCCGACCATGTCGGTTTCGAATGCCCGGATTATTTCGTCGTCGGCTACGGCATGGACGTCGCCTATGCGTTCCGGGAACTGCCCTTCGTCGGCGTGGTTACGGGCGACGCCTGAGCGGCTTTGGGCGACCGCCAACCAAACGTTAATCATGTTGATCGATAGGCCTCGCGAAAAGCCGCCTGCGCGGGGTTGAAACCGGCTTCGTTTACCCGCCGACAAGATTTGGATGTTTTGCTGTTCCCACAAGAGGCAACAGGAAGCTCGTTTGGCGACGACGGCTCCAATGACAATCAGGTAGGTATGGCATGGCAAGAATTCTGATCGCGGAAGACGAGGACGCGCTTCGGCGCTTCGTGAGCCGCGCCCTGCAGATGGACGGACATGAGGTGGTGGAAGTTGCGGACGGCGCAGAAGGCCTGCACTGCCTGCGAGACGGCGGATGCTACGACCTCCTGCTTTCCGATATCCGCATGCCGGAACTGGACGGCATTGCGCTCGCCCATACAGCGGCGCTGGAGTTTCCGGGGACAAAGATCCTGTTGATGACGGGTTTCGCCGAACAGCGCGAACGCGCCGACAACCTGGCGCGGATCGTCGTCGACGTCGTGCCGAAACCCTTCAGCCTTCCCGACATTCGTTACGCGGTTGCCGAAGCGCTGTCGCACTGACGCCAGTTCGGCCAGCGGCCGATACGCTGCCCGCCCGGTCGCCGCAAGCGACCTGTCCCCATTGCAGGTCGGGCCTGCAATGGGGTCGCGGCATTGATCCAGGAATCCGTGCGACTGTATCCGGTTTCCCAACAACACCAAACGTGACATAGTCGGGTTTCCGCACTTTTTCCGGGAGACCGCAATGAACGACCACCTGGCGAGCCTGTTTCTTGCGCTTGGCATATTTTCCGTTGGGTTCATCAGCATCGGGCCGAACATACTGGCGATCATCGGAACATCGATGGAGCGCGGGCGTCGACACGGGATGGCGCTGGCGTCAGGCGTGGGAACCGGTTCCGGTATCTGGGCGATCCTGACAGTCACGGGGCTGACAGCGCTCGTCTCGGCCTATGCCGAGGTGGTGACCATTCTGAAGGTGTTCGGCGCCGCCTATCTGCTGTGGCTGGCCTGGAAGGCCTTTCGCTCCGCCGCGACGCCCGATGATAAAGTGGCGCCAACAGCAGCGCGGGGGAGCAATCTGTATCTGCGCGGACTGACGATCCAGATGACGAATCCGAAAGCGGCGTTGCACTGGATCGCGATTGTCGGGATCGGGCTCGGCGCTGACGCGCCGCTCTGGGTCGGGGCGTTGCTCGTCGTCTGCGCGACAGCCATGTCCCTCATCGGACATCTGGCCTATGCAATCACCTTCTCGACCCAGCCGGTCGTGGTGTTCTACCGTCGCAGCCGGCGCTGGATCGAGGCGGGCCTGGGGGTGTTCTTCTCGCTCGCGGCCTACAAGATCGCGACATACCGCAACTGAGCCGTCCGGCCGGTCAGTTGTTGTTGTCCAGAAGCCGTTCCAGATAGAAACGCTCCATTTCCGGACGGAAGGCGTCGCCGAGCCGGTCGCGAATGGCTTCCAGAATCCGGCGGGCGCGCTGGATATCGGCCTCCTCCGGTATCTTGACGTTCTCCCCGAAATCCGGGCCGGTATTGGCTTGCGGCCTGCCAAGCGGATCGCGGCCCTGCCGGTTGGGTGACGCCTGGCCGTTCATCGGACCCGGGTTCTGACCCATCGCCTGACGCATCTGGTTCATCATGTCCTGTGCGCCGCGGCGCAGAGCCTGCAGGGCGCGGCCCTGTTCGTCGACGGCGGTTCCGCCTTCGCCCTCGCCCAGCGCCTCGCCGGCTTCGCCCATGGCTTCACCGGCCTCGTCGAAGCCTTCGCCGGGCTGAATGCCGAATTCTTCCAGCGCCTGCTGCAATTCGCCAAGCTGCTGCTGCAGCGCGTCCTGCTGTTCCTGCAGCTGACGCAGCGCCTCGCGAAGTTGCTCCTCGGTCATATCGCCCATTTCGCCCTGCTGCTGCTGACCGTTCTCGCCCTGCTGCTGTTGCTGCTGGCCTTCATTGCCGAAAAGCTGCTGCTGCCGGCGCTGCCTCAGCGCCTGTTCGAGATCGAAGGTCTCTTCCATCAATTGCTGCTGGCGCTGCATCAGTTCGCCGAGCTCGTCCATCCGCTGACGCATCGGATTGTCGCCCTGGGCCTGCTGGTGCTGACCGGTCTGCAAATTGTTCATCATGCGCTGCAGTTCCGACAGCAATTGCTGCGCCTGGTCGCGAGCGCCGGATTGCGCGAGGTTCTCGATCTGGTCGAGCAGCCGGTCGATGTCCTGTTGGCGCAGAATGTTCTGCATGGATTGCGGCGGCATCTGCTGCGCCATCTCCGGATTCTGCTGCATGGCCTGCGCCAGCGCCTCGAGGAATTCCTGCATGGCTTCGCGCAACTCGTCCATCAACGCCTGAATGGTTTCGTCGTCCGCGCCGTTTTCGAGGGCCTCGGACAGCGCGCGCTGGGCGTCGCGCAGGCGCCGTTCGGCGAAGGACAGATCGCCATCCTCGATGCCGATGGCGATATCCCACATATAGTCGGCCGCGTCGCGCAGCATGTCGTCGTCGAAGGCCTGTCGCATGCGGGCGCGCGCCGACTTGATGAGAAGGTAATGCGTCGTGTTGTCGATGGTTTCTTCCGCCGCCATGGTGAGGGCGTCGTTGAACTCCACCGCGCGGTCGAGGTCATTCGTGTCGAGACTGAGGATCTGGCGCTGCTCGGCGACCGAACCGGCGAGCAGATTGTAGAAGGTCCTGGCCGGCAGGATCGTTTCGACAGTCTCGCTGCGGCCCTCCTGGCCGGTCGCGTCAGTGGCGACGAGCGTGATCTTCACCGCTTTGCCGGCCATCGGATGTTCTGTCAGGTCGCGGCTTTCGCGCCCCTTGCGGGAACGGGCGTTGCGTTTGGGCACCGTCAGTTCGTAGTCCGGCAAATCGTAGAGCGGATTGGCGTCGTCGGCTGCGGGCTCGACGGGCAGAATTTCGGCATGGGCGGCTTCGAGGCCATAGTCGTCGCTGGCGGAAAAGGCTATTTCCAGCGCGCCATTGGCGGCGGCCGCGGGATCCGCCTCGAAGGCGATCACCGGCGGCTCGTCGGCCAGCAGGCCGAAGGTCCAGCCATGAATCGGGGCTTCGGCCTGACGAATCTCCAGCCGGCCGCTGCCGGGAACCGGAAAACGATAGTTCCGCGCCGCCGCCGTGGCGACGCCGTCTTCGTTTTCTTCTTCCTCGATTATCTCGTCGTTGTAGACGACTGCCTCCGAGCCCTGGCCGCCGACGATGCGCACAAGCGCCTCGCTGCCTTCGGGAACGGTGATGATGTCGGGCAGGCCGATTTCGCCGCCGGTGAGAAACAGCGGCGCCTTGCCTGTGTAGGCCGGGGGCGTCACCCAGGCGTCAATGCGGATTCCGGCGAGATTTTCGGATCGGGCATGGCTCGTAAAGGCGTCTCCAAGCCGGCCGGAATGGTTCGACCAGGAATAGCCGAACGTGGCGACGAGCAGCAACGCGACCAGCGCCCGAACGCCCCATGGGTCAGCGCGGGGCGTGTCGGGCTTCGGCGCATGCACATGCACCTCTTCAAGCCTGTCATACATGCGCTGCTTGTGGGTTTGCCACAGCACCCGCGCAAATTCGGACTCGTTTTCCAGCCGGTCAGACTGGACGGCGATCGCCTGGTGGGCGATGCGGTTGTCTTTTTCAAGGCGTCGTGTGGCCTCCTGTGCGTCCGGCCAGCGCAGACTGCGAAGCGGAACGAGGCTTGCGATGAACGCCGCCAGCATGGCGGCCAGCGAAGCGATGCGCGCCCAGTCGGGCACGGCGCGAAAATAACCGATCCAGGACAGTATCGCGAAGAGTGCGAGAACGCCGAAAGCGGGCAGCAACCCTGGCCACAGCCGCTCAAGGAAAATCACGACGCGCGTAAACTGACGGCTGACGGAAATTCGCGCCAATCGACTGACTTTGGAGGCCGCTTCGTTCTGGTTCATCGCCACAGTCCCTCTGCGCCATAAAGAATAGCACTCTTTTGGGCGATGGCGAGGCCGGCAACGAAATTGTGACCGACCGCAACGCTTTATTCCGTTGTTATTTCAGCCAGTCGGGAACGGAATCGAGGCCGATCAGATCCTCATAGGTCGGGCGCGGGCGAACGACGTGATAGCTGTCGCCCTTGACCAGAACTTCTGGCGCGAGCAGGCGGGTATTGTAGGTGGAGGACTGGACAGCGCCATAGGCGCCAGCCGTTCCAACCGCGATCAGGTCGCCCTGCTTCAGCTCCGGCAGAGACCGTTCGCGGGCGAGAAAGTCGCCGCTTTCGCAGACCGGGCCGACGACGTCGACGACGATATGCGGCGTATCCGCCGGCGGCAGGACGACCGGCCGGATGTCGTGCCATGCATCGTAGAGGGTCGGCCGGATAAGATCGTTCATGGCCGCGTCGACAATTGCGAAATTACGAGCGTCGCCGTGCTTCATGTAAAGCACCTCGGTGACCAGAATTCCGGCGTTTCCGGCGATCATGCGGCCGGGTTCGAAGATAACCTGGCAGTCGAGCTGGCGCACCTGTTCCAGCACGACGTCGGCATAGGCGCGGGGATCGGGCGGCGGTTCGTTGTCCGCGCGATAGGGGATGCCGAGCCCGCCGCCGACGTCGACGTGCCGGATCGCATGGCCCGCCGCGCGCAGCTTGCCCACGATCTCCTTCAGAAGCAGGAAGGCGTCGCCATAGGGCTTCAGGTCGGTGATCTGGCTGCCGATATGCATGTCGATGCCGGTGATCTCGACGCCGGGCATGGCGGCGGCGCGCGCATAGACCGCTTCGGCGTGTTCAAGGGAAATGCCGAACTTGTTTTCCTTCTTGCCGGTCGAGATCTTGGCGTGGGTGCGGGCGTCGACATCCGGGTTGATGCGGAAGGAGACCGGCGCCCGCTTGCCGAGCGCCTGGGCGCGCGCGTTGATCATGTCGAGTTCGGGTTCGGACTCCACATTGAAGCAGAGAATGCCGACCTCGAGCCCGAAATCGACTTCGGCCGCCGTCTTGCCGACGCCGGAGAAGACAATCTTCGACGGCTCAATGCCGGCGGCGAGCGCGCGGCGCAACTCGCCTTCCGACACGACGTCGGCGCCTGCGCCCATTTGCGCCAGAGTCATCAGGACGGCCTGATTGGAGTTGGCCTTCATGGCGTAGCAGACGAGCGCGTCGATGTCCGAAAAGGCCTCGGCGAAGACACGATAGTGGCGTGTCAGCGTCGCCGTTGAATAGCAATAGAAGGGGGTGCCGACCGCGCGCGCAATGTCGGGAATGCTGACGCCCTCGGCATGCAGGACGCCGTCTCGATACTCGAAATGATTCACGGTTTTGGCCTACTGGATCAGCGGATCGAGGATGAACGGTCTGTCGGGAGTTCCGCGTTTCTGCCTGGCTTCATCGCCTTCCCCTTGCGGGCCGGCGCTCGCCGATTG
The DNA here is from genome assembly GCF_039888615.1 of Hoeflea sp. CAU 1731. Classification (NCBI taxonomy): domain Bacteria; kingdom Pseudomonadati; phylum Pseudomonadota; class Alphaproteobacteria; order Hyphomicrobiales; family Rhizobiaceae; genus Hoeflea; species Hoeflea sp. CAU 1731. The sequence continues at coordinate 201,807 of NZ_JBDQQS010000009.1, forward strand.
CGGACCGCCGGGGCCTGCCGACTGATCAGTGTTTCCGCCTGACGCATCGTCGGCGGCGCGCTCGCGCGGAAGCTCCCTCGGATTGGGATCAGGCAGCTTCAGTTCGTTCTTGCGACCGCATCCTGCGGCGACCAGAGCAATCATGGACAGGACGGCGGCCATCCTCAAATAGGTTACAGCGGTCTTCATATGTTCGCACCTGCCCGATATGCAGTCATTCGAAATAAACCCAGAGACCTTGTAGCGAAGTTCGCGCCGATTGTGCACCCTGGATTTTGCTTAATTACAGATGCTTGCGCCACCAGGAGATTTGTCTGCGCACTTCATCAGGCGCGGCGCCGCCGAAACTGGTGCGGCTGGCGACGGAGGCCTCGACGCTCAGCACCGAATAGACGTCGTCGGTGATGGCGTCGTTGATGGACTGCAGGTCGGCGAGATCGAGCCCGGACAGATCGCATCCCTTCTCCTCCGCCAGCGCCACCGCCTGCCCTGTGACGTGGTGGGCCTCGCGGAAGGGCAGACCCTCGACACGGACCAGCCAGTCGGCGAGATCGGTCGCGGTCGAATAGCCGGCGCCGGCGGCGCGGCGCATGGCGTCCGGCAGGACCTGCAGGTCGCGGATCATGCCGGTCATGGCGGCGATGGCCAGTTCAAGCGTGGCGGCGGCGTCAAAGACCTGCTCCTTGTCCTCCTGCATGTCCTTGGAGTAGGCGAGCGGCAGGCCCTTCATGACAGTGAGCAGCGCAATGAGAGCGCCGTTGATGCGGCCGGTCTTGGCGCGCACGAGTTCGGCGGCGTCAGGATTCTTCTTCTGTGGCATGATGGACGAGCCGGTCGAGAATGCGTCCGACAGACGGACGAAGCCGAATTGCGGCGTCGACCAGATGACGATCTCTTCCGCCAGCCGCGAAAGATGCGTGCCGCAAATCGCCGCAGCCGACAGGAACTCCAGGGCGAAATCGCGGTCCGACACGGTGTCGATGGAGTTGCGTGTCGGGCCGGAAAAACCGAGGGCCTTCGCCGTCTGGTGGCGATCGATCGGAAAGCCCGTGCCGGCGAGCGCGGCGGCGCCGAGCGGGCATTCGTCAAGCCGGGCGAGCGCGTCGCGCATGCGCGAGCGGTCGCGGGAAAACATTTCGACGTAGGCCATGCAATGGTGGCCGAAGGTCACCGGCTGCGCCGTCTGGAGGTGCGTGAAGCCGGGCATGACGGTGTCGGCGTGCTCTTCGGCCTTGTCGAGGAAGGCCGTCATCAGCGCACCGAGCGCCGCCACGGATTTCTCCAGTTCGGCGCGCACCCACATACGGAAATCGACGGCGACCTGATCGTTGCGCGAGCGCGCGGTGTGCAGCCGGCCGGCCGCGGGGCCGACAAGGTCTGCGAGTCGCGACTCGATGTTCATATGAATGTCTTCGAGCTGTCGCGAAAATGTGAAGGTCCCGGCATTGATTTCGGACAGTATAGTGTTCAAACCGGCGACAATCCGGTCGCGGTCGTCGCCGGAGACGATGCCGGTGTCAGCCAGCATGGCGACATGGGCGAGCGAGCCTTCTATATCCTGCGCTGACAGCTTGCGGTCGAAATCGATGGATGCATTGATTTCTTCCATGATGGCGTCGGGGCCGGAGGCGAAACGCCCGCCCCACATCTGGTTGGAGGTTTTACCGGTCATGAATGAAGATACTCCGGAGAAGACGTCGATGGCGGCTCAAAAACACAGCAAGCGGTTCCCGGTCAGGACGATCGGCCTCGCCGTTGTCCTGGTCCTGCTCGCCAGCGCTGTTGCGGTATACGTGAACCAGGCGCCTTCTGGCAACACGCCAGATCAGACGACGGTCGCGGTTTCCGACTGTTCGGCGGCCGGAGACCTTGGCCGCAGGATCGCGCCGCTCGCCGTGGGCGACATCGCGGCGATGGGGGTCATAGACACGCGCCAGTCGCTTGCGGGCCTTGCCTTCGACGGACCGGACGGAACGCAAATGACGCTGGGCGATTTCGGCGGCAAGACGCTGCTGGTCAATCTCTGGGCGACCTGGTGCGTGCCCTGCCGCGAAGAGATGCCCACCCTCGACAGCCTGCAGGCCGAGCTGGGCGGCGAGGACTTCGAGGTCGTGGCGATCAATATAGACACCGGCGGCGACGAAAAACCGAAGAATTTTCTCGACGGGATCGGGATCCAGGATCTGGCGTTCTACCGCGACAATTCAATGGGCGTCTTCAACGAGTTGAAGAAGCAGGGCCACGCGGTGGGTTTGCCGGCGACGCTGCTGATCGACGAGAACGGCTGTCCCGTCTCGCGCATGTTCGGCCCGGCCGACTGGTCCGGCGAAGACGCGAAGGCCTATCTTCAGGCCGCCATGGCGCCGCAGGGCGAGGACTGACGGGCGAAATCAGGCGCTGTCTTCGTCAAGCCGCAATCCGGTCTTGTCTTCGACATAACGCACGAAGGCGGTGACCGGCGCGCCCGGTCCGAGCTTTTCATCCGCGTCTTCCCATATGGCCCGTCCCGCCTCGAGAAACGGCAGGTCGAGGCCCAGTTCGCGGCCGAGGCGCGTTGCGATCTCGACATCCTTGTGCATGAGCGACAGCTTGAAGCCGTCCTCGAATTTTCGGTTCAGCACATCCTGATGCAGTCGCTCGGTGGTCCAGAAACTCTGACCGGTGGAGACGTTGAGGACATCCGCCATGGCGGATGGATCAAGACCATAGGCCTTGCCGATCAACATCGCCTCTGTCGTTCCGATAACGGTCATGGCGGTGATGATGTTGTTGATGGTCTTCATCGCATGGCCTGCGCCCAGTGGACCGACATGGTGCGTCGCCTTGCCCATGACGTCGAGGAGCGGCCTCGCCCGGGTGACATCGGCGTCCGATCCGCCGACCATGAAAACGAGCGTTGCGCTTTCCGCGCCCCAACTGGCGCCGGAAACGGGCGCGTCGACCATCGAAACGCCTTTTTCAGCCAGCCTCTGAGCAGTCTCCCGCGTGAGCCACGGTTCGGCGGAGCTCGTATCGACCAGCAGCGACCCGGCCTTGCAAACGGGCAGGATTTCATCGACGACTGATGCGACCACGCCGCCGTGCGGCAGCATGGTGATGATGATGTCGGCGTCCTGCGTTGCTTCCGCCGCCGATTGTCTTCGGTCCATGTCCTTTCCCGCCTCCGGGTCGAGGTCGTAACCGACCACCTTGTAACCCGCTGTAGCGAAATGACGCGCCATGGCGCCGCCCATGACGCCAAGCCCGATGAAACAGATCTGCATTGCTCCCCTCCCTTGAATGCCGGATCATTCCGGCCGTGCGCCCTGCGACCAGACTGAAAGCGGGTGTTCGAGCCCCCGGATCGCCTGATCCGGGTGCAGCTTCAGCTCCTCGAACTCCCGGCCGTCGCCATGACCGTTGCGTTCGGATTTCGCCTTGCACACCAGTTCGTCGCTGGCGACGAGATTGCACTGGAGACTGCGCGTCAGCGCCTCCAGCCGGCTTGCGGCGTTGACCGTCGTGCCGATGACGGCGAATTCCAGACGGTTGGCGCCGATGTCGCCGAGCACGACCGGACCGTAGTGCAGGCCGAAACCGGCCCTGATTTCCGGCAGTCCGTGGGCGCTGCGAATACTGTTGAATTCCTCCAGGCTCTTCATCATGGCCTGGGCGCAGCGCAACGCGTTGTAGGCGTCTTCTTCCCCGGCGATCGGCGTGCCGAAGGTCGCCATCAGCCCGTCGCCGAGATATTTGTCGAGCGTGCCGCCAAACCGGAAGACCTCGCGCTCCATCCGTCCATGGAATTCGCGCAGCATGCGGATCACCTCTTCCGGCTCCTGTCCGTCGGAGAGTTTGGTGAAACCGACGATGTCGACGAAAAGCACCGCCACATTCTGGGTGCGGACCTGTTTCAGGGGATCGTCATTGTGCGACAGTTCCTCGACCACGTTGGGAGAGAAATACCGGGCGAGGTTGGTGCGCTCCCGCTCGACGGCGGCGTGGCTGCGCAGCAGGTCGCCCGCGCGTTTTACCGCGAGCGCCAGGATTCCGGCCACGAGCAGAAAGGCGATGAGCTCCTGGAAGCGCAGGCCGAAATCGATGGCGTTGGGATCGAGCATGTGGGCGAGTTGCTGATCGGGCGCAAACAGCGCATAGATCGCCTCGCTCCATTCCGGGTGCGCGTTGGGGAAGAAATAGACATAGGCGACGCCGAGGACCCATAGCCCGGTCGTCCACGTCGCAAAGGCGAAGCAGGTTCGCCAGGAATAGTGCAACGTGCCTGCGGCAAGCAGCACGAAGAAGAACATGAAGGCGTTATAGCGATATTGCATGGCTGTCGGCCATTCGGAATTGTCGAACGGGTTCGGCGCCACCGTGATCAGCGTCATCAGCACGAGATCGCAAAACAGGAGGAACAGTTCCGCGCGGGACTGACCGACAGTGCCGACCTTGAGCTGGATCCAGCCGATAACAGAAAAAAGCACCAGATATGCGTGATAATAGAGGACGCCCCATTGCGGATTCACGATGGGCAGCATGACGGCGATGATCGCCATTGCGATCCATCGCGCCTGCACAGCGAGCAGCAGGCCTGATTGCTTCGCCCTGACCAGGGCGGCGTCGGCGTATTCCTCCGCCTCGCGTTTCGACTCTGCGAATGTATCCTGCGTGAACTGGGTTAGCGGGACGCCAGGCGGTTCGGCGAATGCGGTCACGATCACTGCCCTCCATCGTGGATTGCGCGGGTAACATATGGGTTGGCGACAGACCAATACCAGATTGCATGGTTGCAATCTTCAGATCAACTTTTCGTAGATCGCATGGTTCTCATCGTCGAAGCAGACGAAATTCAGCGTCTCTAGCCGGTCGCCCAACGGGAATGACCTGACGGCCGCAATGGCGATTTCGGCGGCCTCGCGTTTCGGAAAACGATAGACGCCCGTACTGATGTTGGGAAAGGAGATGCTGCGGATATCGCGCCCGATCGCAAAATCGAGACAGGATCGGTAGCAGCTTTCAAGCAGCTCCGCTTCACTATCGCCGCCGCCGTTCCAGATCGGACCGACGGTGTGGATGACATAGTTCGCCGGGAGGTCGCCGGCCGTCGTGATGACGGCGTCTCCCGGCGCGCAAGGCCCTTGTCTGCTGACAATCTCCTTGCAGGCTTCGAGAATGGAAGGACCGCCCCTGAGGTGGATTGCGCCATCGACGCCCCCGCCGCCCATCAGCGAGGAGTTTGCGGCGTTGACGATTGCATCGGCGGCCACCGTCGTTATGTCGGCCTTCAGAAGATTGATTTTCATTGCGCAGACGTCATCCCGGGTATTTCGCGAGCGCAGACTTCATCATCCGCTGGAGATCGCCCGGAGAGTCCGTATCCAGAAGATGAGGGTAGTCCTTGTAGCGTCCGGTGAGGCCGGAAACGAGCCGACCCCGCGGCGACAGAACCATTGTTCGCGGGATATAGACGCCATAGGCGCCGTATCGCGCCTTGATATCCGCCTCGGTGTCCCGGTCGACGAGCACCATGACCATCGATTTGGACAAATTGACGACCGACCGGTTGTAGAACTGGCGACGGTAACGCCGGCAATGGGGGCACCAGGTCGTGTGGAAGACGACCAGTATGGGTCTGTTTGTGCTGCGGGCCTCCGCCAGTCCGTCCTGGAAGGTTTTCCAGTCGATATTCGCGCCGTTCCAGCGATTGGCGATTTTGGGCGCGTCGGCATAGGCGCAGGTCGCGGCCCAGACAAAAACGATTGCCGCAAGAAATAGTCTGGTCATGAAATGCGTTCCCCATATTATGAAACCCAGACTATCATAACTTCCGGCTTCATGCGCGCTGGCGGCGCACTGTCACCTTCGCCAGAAGGCTGGCATAAAAAGCGCGAAGACGCACATGATTTCCAGCCGGCCGATAATCATTTCGCCAGCCAGCATCCATTTGGCGAGATCCGGCAGATCGGCGAAATTCCCGGCCGGACCTATGACGCCGCCGATCCCTGGCCCCACATTGGCGAGCGCTGTGGCGGAGGCGCTAGCCGCGGTGGCGAAGTCCATTCCCATCAGAGAATAGACCAGGGCGCAAAAGAGGAATGTGATCGCGTAGAGAAAGGAGAAGATCATGACGGACGTCGAGACTTCATCCTCGATGCGACGCTCGCCATAACGCGGGATGACGATCCAGTTCGGCCGCACAAGCCGGCTCAGCGTAGCGTTGACGACCTGGTGGAGGATCACGAAGCGGAACTGCTTGAATCCGCCGGCAGTCGATCCGGCGCATCCGCCGACAAAGGTGATGATGAAGAAGACGCCGACGGCGGCTGGTCCCCACAAGAGATAGTCTTCGGATGCGAACCCTGTCGTTGTCACCACTGAAACGACGTTGAAAAGCACCGGCGCGAGGTCGTGTATGTCCGCTTCCGGATGGAATCCGGCGCGATACAGGACAATCGCCAGCGTGGTGAAGACTATGACGCCAGCATAGTAGCGGATCTGGACGTCGTTCTGCCAGGACCCGGTCGAAAGCCTGATGAGAAAGAGAAACGGAACGCCGCCGATGAACATGAAGACTGTGGAGACAAGCAACATCCCGTTTGTCGCGAAATGGCCCATGGATTCGTCGGAGGTCGAGAAGCCGCCGGTCGACACCGTCGTCATGGCGTGATTGATCGCCTCGAAGCTGGACATGCCGAGAAAGCGATAAGCGATCGTGCAGGCAAGCGTCAGCGCAACATAGATCAGCAGGATCCGCTCGGCGTATTGCTCGGTTTTCGGAAACGGCTTGTCGGCAGTGTCGGAAGATTCCAGAGAAAACATCTGCTGACCGCCGCTTCGCATGAAGGGAAGCATCGAAATTCCGAGCACGACGATGCCGAGGCCGCCGATCCACTGGTTGATCGAGCGCCAGAGCAGAATGCCTGGCGGCATCTCGTCCAGTCCCGTCAGAATTGTCGATCCGGTGGTTGTAAGACCCGACGCGGCTTCAAAAAAGGCGTCGGTGAAACTCAGATCGAGGCCCGACAGGAAAAAGGGAATGGCGGAGGCGGCGCTGAACAGGACCCACACCAGCGTCACGAACACGAACACGGAACGCCGCGATATGTGCGGCGTCTGGCGTCGGGCTGCGAAGAAGACAAGGCTGCTGAGAAAGACGACTGCGAGCGAAGAGGCGAGAAACACCCGCCAGTCAGGATTGCCGACGGCGAAATCCACCACGCACGGAACGAGCATCGACGCGCCGAGAATGCCCAGAAGCACTGAGAGGGTCTGGATCATTCAGTCCTCCCTCCCATTTGTGACCCCGGTCATTTCTGGCGTTTAAGAGCCTCCACGGGCGCGTTGTCAGCGGGTTGGAACGGGGGTTTCTCCCCGGTAGTCATAGAAGCCGCGACCGGTCTTTTGGCCGAGCCAGCCAGCCTCGACATACTTCACCAGCAGCGGACAGGGGCGATACTTCGAATCGGCGAGGCCGTCATAGAGCACCTGCATGATGGACAGGCAGGTGTCGAGGCCGATGAAATCCGCCAGCTGCAGCGGGCCCATGGGATGGTTGGCGCCCAGCCGCATGGCCGTGTCGATCGCCTCGACGCTGCCGACGCCTTCATACAGCGTATAGATCGCCTCGTTGATCATTGGCAGCAGGATGCGATTGACGATGAAGGCCGGGAAATCCTCGGCCACGGTCACGGTCTTGTCGAGCGAGCCGACGAAATTGCGCGACGCTTCGAAGGTGACGTCTTCGGTGGCGATGCCGCGCACCAGTTCGACCAGCTTCATGATCGGAACCGGATTCATGAAATGAATGCCGATGAAGCGTTCGGGCCGATCCGTGGAGGACGCAAGCCGCGTGATGGAAAGCGATGACGTGTTTGTCGCCAGGATCGCTTCCGGATTGAGGATAGGGCACAGATTGGCGAAGATCTTGCGCTTGACCGTCTCGTCTTCGGTCGCGGCTTCGATCACAAGATCCAGCGATGCGAGGTCGGCGACCGCCGGGGCGGCGTGAATGCGCGAAAGCGCGGATTCGCGCTCCTTGTCTTCCATTTTTCCGGACGACACCTGACGCGCCATGTTGCCGTTGATGGTGGCCAGACCGTCCTTGATGCGGTCTTCCGAAATATCGTGAAGCCTGACGTCATATCCGGCGACGGCGCAGACATGAGCGATCCCGCTGCCCATCTGGCCCGCCCCGATGATCCCGACCGTCTTGATTGCGTTGCCCATGGCTGTCATCCGTAAATATCAAGCGAAACAAAAATAAATGGCCGGGAAGACAACGTCCAGCCCGGCCAAGGAATTATTCCAGATTGTTGGTCGGCGTCAAAGCGCCTTTTCCAGTTCGGGCAAGGCCTGGAAGAGGTCTGCGACGAGGCCGTAGTCGGCGACCTGGAAGATCGGCGCCTCCTCGTCCTTGTTGATGGCGACGATGACCTTGGAGTCCTTCATGCCAGCCAGATGCTGGATTGCGCCGGAGATGCCGCAGGCGATGTAGAGGTCGGGCGCGACCACCTTGCCCGTCTGACCGACCTGCCAGTCGTTCGGAGCGTAGCCGGCGTCGACCGCCGCGCGGGACGCGCCGACGGCGGCGCCCAGCTTGTCGGCCACCGGAAGGATAACTTCCTGGAACTTCTCGGAGGAGCCGAGCGCCCGGCCGCCGGAGATGATGATCTTCGCAGACGTCAGCTCCGGACGATCGCTTTCCGAAAGCCTCGCCCCGACGAAGGTCGACAGACCCGGGTTCGCTGCAGCGTCCACGCTCTCGACCGAGGCCGAACCGCCTTCGCCGGCGGCCTGGAAGCCGGCCGTGCGCACCGTGATCACCTTCTTCGCATCGGAAGACTGCACAGTCTGGATGGCGTTGCCCGCATAGATCGGACGCTTGAAGGTGTCAGCGCTCACAACATCGGTGATGTCGGAGATCTGCATCACGTCGAGCAGGGCGGCGACGCGCGGCATGATGTTCTTTCCGCTGGTCGTGGCCGCGGCCATGATCGTGTCGTAGTCGCCCGCCAGCGAAACAATGAGCGCGGCCGTCGGTTCGGCAAGGCCGTTTTCCAGTTCGTCGGCCTCGGCGAGCAGCACCTTTGTTACGCCGTCTAGCTTTGCGGCGTCGTCAGCGACGCCTTTGGCGCCCTTGCCGGCGACCAGCACATGGACGTCGCCGCCGATTTCCTTCGCCGCCGACAGCGCCTTCGCCGTCTGGTCGGACAGGGCCGCATTGTCGTGATCTGCAAGAAGAAGTGTTGTCATCGTCATTCGTCCTTTATTACAGCACGCCGGCTTCGTTTTTCAGCTTGTCGACCAATTCGGCGACGCTCTCCACCTTCACGCCGGCCTTGCGGCCTTCCGGCTCCTTCGTCTCGACAACCTTGAGACGCGGAGCGGTGTCGACGCCGTAGTCGGCGACCGTCTTCTTGTCGAGCGGCTTCTTCTTCGCCTTCATGATGTTGGGAAGCGAGGCGTAGCGCGGCTCGTTGAGACGCAGGTCCGTCGTGACAACAGCCGGCAGCTTGATCTCGACCGTCTGCAGACCGCCGTCGACTTCCCGCGTCACGTTTGCCACGCCGTCGCCGATCTCGACTTCGGAAGCGAACGTGCCCTGGCTCCAGCCAAGCAGCGCCGACAGCATCTGGCCGGTCTGGTTGGCGTCGTCGTCGATCGCCTGCTTGCCGACGATCACGAGATCGGGCTTTTCCTCCTCGACGATGCTCTTCAGGATCTTGGCGACCGCCAGCGGCTCGACCAGATCGTCCGTCTGCACCAGAATGCCGCGGTCCGCGCCCATGGCGAGCGCCGTGCGGATCGTTTCCTCGGCCTTGGCCGGTCCGATCGATACAGCGATGATTTCCTCGGCCTTGCCGGCTTCCTTGAGGCGGATCGCCTCCTCGACGGAAATCTCGTCGAAGGGGTTCATCGACATCTTCACATTCGCGAGTTCCACTCCGGAGCCGTCAGATTTCACACGGATCTTGACGTTGTAGTCTACAACCCGCTTCACGGGCACGAGGATTTTCATGCGTTTCCCTTTCCCATAGCTCGCCGAGACACGTTTTCGGCGCGATATGCCTTATCTGCCCCTTCTTCCTGTTTCTGACCGAAAGACGACATTATCGTACAAGATTCGGCCAGAAATGCAGGAAACGGGCATTTCGGTGCGTTTATCGTGCGGGTCACATATCGGCAAGCGACCGTTTCCGTCAATCGGTTTGGACCTGATTTGGCTATTTTGCCGCTACCCGCGACCCCAGCGTGGTTGATCCTTCGGCTTGTCCTCCTCAACGACGACAGCGCGCGGCGTCTCGATGCGCCGATCGAACAGCGGCACGGCGCGGCGTCTGAACAGGAAGACCAGTACAGCGCCGGCGGCCAGTCCGCCGATATGCGCGCCCCAGGACACGTTGCCCGCACTGTCGCCGAACAGCATGACGACCTGCAGAATGATCCATATCCCGAGCGGTATCCAGGCCGGCAGGGGCAGGGGAATACGCCCGAAAGCAAGAACCCACAGCCGGACTTTCGGATGCAGAACGAGATAGGCGGCGACGACGCCGGCGATCGCTCCGGACGCGCCGATGAGCGGCGCCTGGGACTCCGGCATGACATAGCCATGCAACACGGCGCCGGCGATCGCGCAGAGACAGTAGAAGGCGAGGAAGCGGACATGGCCCATCGCGTCTTCGACATTGTCTCCAAAGACCCAGAGGAAAAGCATATTGCCGGCAAGATGGAGGAAATCGCCATGCAGGAAGGCGTAGGTGAGATAGGTCGCGCGTTCGGGAACGAGGACGAGGTCCGGCGTCAGATCGGCATAGCCGTTGGCGACCGCCGGTATATATCCGAGGCCGAGAATGGCGGCAGCGGTGAAATCGCTGCCAGCGCCGGCGCCCGCCGTCACCATCCAGATCGCACAATTCGCGATGATCAGGCTCAGCGTGACGTATTGCATCCTGATATATTTCAGGCCGTTGCGGTCATGCAGCGGGATAAACATGGCCGCCCTATCTGTGTTTGCCGGGAACCCACAGCACGTCGCCGCGGCCGTCGTCATTGGCGCATCGCGCGGCGACGAAAAGCAGGTCGGACGCCCGGTTGACGTATTTTATGGCGGCCGGCGAGACGATTTCGCTGTCTTTCGCGCCGAGCGCGACCATCAGCCTTTCGGCCCGGCGGATGACGGTGCGCGAAAGATGCAGGGCGGCGGCGGCTGGAGAGCCGCCCGGAAGAACGAAGGATTTCAGCGGTTCCAGACGGGCGTTCAGCGCGTCGATGTCGGCCTCAACGCGCTCGACCTGCTGGTCGGTCACGCGCAGCGGCTCATAATCGAGCTTCTTGCCGGTGTCAGGCGTCGCGAGATCGGCGCCCAGATCAAACAGGTCATTCTGCATGCGGGCGAGAATGGCGTCGATGTCCGGCAATTGGCCGGTATGCAGCCGCGCCATGCCTATGCAACTGTTGCCTTCGTCGACCGCTCCGTAAGCCTCGACGCGCAGGTCGTATTTCGGCCGGCGCGCGCCGTCGCCGAGACCGGTCGTGCCGTCATCGCCGGTTCTTGTGTAGATTTTGTTGAGTTTGACCACTTGCGCCTACCATCCCTCTCGGTTTTTCCGGGAGTTCCAGGCGCCGGCGCTGAAGCGTCAGCGGCCGCCGCCGGTAATCCAGAGAAAGGCGACAATAAGAACGACCGCGACGAACTGCAATATGATGCGCATCTGCATCAGCTTGTTTGAGAAGTTTCCGTCACCGCCGCGCATCATGTTGATCAGGCCGCGAACGAGAACAAGGACCACCGCTCCCATGACAACGAGTATGGTGAAGTAGAGGAAGGTCGACATGACTGGTCCGTTATAAAGTGGGGTGCGACTTTTCTGGCCATGTAACAGTTATGACCGGCTTTTCAAGACGGCGTGGAAAAGGGGCGCAGGAAGCAGCCGCTTCAAAATGACGCCGGTCCGTGCCGGCGTAGTGACAATGTAATGCGGTTTCGGCCGCGGATTATCAAGCGCATGCCGCAGGACGCGATAGATCGCATCCGGCCTGAGCTTGGCCCGGTTTTTCACACCGCCCTGTCGCAGCCTCTGCAATTGCGCCTCGTACTCATTCCGGTGAACGGAGGCTTCGATGTCGATGAATTTGGCGACATAGGGCAATGCATTGAGTGCGATCTTTGATTCGATCGGGCCGGGTTCGATGAGGCTGACCTCGACGCCGGAGCCGTCGAGTTCGTAGCGCATCGCGATCGACAGCGCCTCGAGCGCGCCCTTGGAGGCGGCGTAGGCGCCCCGGTAACGCATCGGAACCAGGCCCAGGATGGAGGAACATTGCACGATCCGGCCGTGGCCCTGATCGCGCATGACCGGTATGACGCGGCGGGTCAGGTCGTGCCAGCCGAAAAAGTTCGCCTCGAATTGCTCTCGCAGGGCCTCGACGGGCAGATCCTCGACCGCGCCCACCTGGCTGTAGGCGCCGTTGTTGAACAGCGCGTCGAGCCGGTTTTCGGTCTTGTCCAGCACCTTGCCGACGGCGTCGGCGATGCTCTGCGGCCTCGCATAGTCGAGGTAGAGCGCCTCCAGGCCGTCGCGTGTCAGAGCTTTGATGTCGTCCGGCTTGCGCGCGGTGGCGAATACACGCCAGCCATCGGCCTTGAGCGCCCGCGCGCACCAGGCGCCGATGCCGGATGAGCAGCCGGTAACGAGAATCGATCTTTCTTGCGTCATGGAAACTTCCGTCCTGTCCGTCTGGCCCTTCGTCCGGCGAAGCAGCCGTGATGTCAATGCCATGCGACACGCGCCTGCTTGACTATGGGCGGCTTGTGTGCGGCAAATGGCGGCAGGCATCGAAGGTCGAATCATGGACTGGACGCGGTATTGGAGGATTGTTTCGGGCGCGGTCCGCCATTTCAACAATGACGATGGTTGGGCCATGGCGAGCCATGTCGCCCTGTCTTCCCTCATGGCGCTGTTTCCGTTTCTGATATTCGCCACGTCGCTGGCGAGTTTTCTCGGCGCGCACGCCTTCGCCGAGACGGCCGTGCATCTCATTTTCGATACCTGGCCGTCGCGGGTCGCCGACCCGATTTCCCGCGAGGTGATGGATGTGTTGACGGTCAATCGCGGGGGGCTCCTGACGATCAGCGTCGCCGCCGCCTTCTTCTTCGCCTCGAACGGGGTGGAGGCGCTGAGAGTCGCGCTGAACCGCGCCTACCGGGTCAGCGATACGCGCTCGATCTTTTTTACCCGCGCGCAAAGTCTCGGTTTCGTGCTTGTGGCGACGGTGTTGATGATGGCGATCAGCTTTCTTCTCGTGCTTGCGCCGCTCGCCGAAACGCTATTGGCAAAATATGTTCCCGCCGCCGGCAAACTGATCGCGCTGATCAAGGACTGGCGGCTGATCATTGCAGCGGCTGTTTTGCTGATCGGCCTCATCGTATCCCATAAATGGCTGCCTGCGGGCAAACGCAGCATCTTTTCCATTCTGCCGGGCATCGTCGTCACGTTCGTGCTGTGGATTGTCAGCTCCATGATTTTCGCGGCCTATCTGAAAACCTTTGCGAACTATTTCAGCACCTATGCGGGTCTGACGTCGCTGATGATCGCGCTGATCTTCCTCTACATCATCGGAGCCATCTTCATTCTCGGCGCCGAACTCAATGCGTCGATCATCATCGAGGCGCGGGAAGACGAACGCCGCAATTCCTAAAATTCGAGCGAATTCGGCAAAGCTGTCTTTAAGGATTTGCGCCATGATGCACACTTGTGAGCAGGACATCCGGGCGGCGGGTCCTGCCTGAGCTTGTGGAGAGTTTTCAATGTCCGCTCAGATGTCCAACGAAGTGCTTTATGGATTGCTGGCCGGTTGCGTCATGGCCAGCTTCTTTGTCGGTCACGCCATGGACGGCGTGATGGGGCGCGCCGGTTTTGGGGTTCTCGGCAATATGCTGGTGCTGATAACCGGCCTGTTCATCGGCATCTTCTCCGCTGATCTGCTCAATCTTCGCACGACCCACATGGAAGTCCTCGGCGGAGCGGCGATCATCGGCTCCTTCACGGCGCTGATGCTGCTGGCGATTTTGAAATATCTATTCCTGAAGGTGGACTGACGCGTTTCCGGCGCCGCCGGAGCGGGGGGCGTCGTCCATTGCGTCCAAGACGTCGCGGGGCGATAGGCCAGCCTCCCGCATGGCGCGGATGGAACGATCGCGATGGGTTTTCGACAGCTTCTTTCCGTCCGGCCCCAGAAGCAGTTCATGGTGGTGATATCGCGGCTCGGGCAGGTCCAGCAATCGCTGCAGCAGACGGTGGACGGCGGTCGCGTGAAACAGATCCTGCCCACGCACGACGTCGGTGATTTCCTGCTCCGCGTCGTCCACGACGACGGAGAGATGATAGCTGGTGGGCGTGTCGCTGCGCGCCAGGATGACATCGCCCCAGCGTGCGGGATCGGCCTCCAGCACGCCGCGCGCGCCGTCCGGACCAGAGCCCTGTTCATTCCAGGTCAGATCCCCACCGACGCTCGCCACGGCCTGCGCCATATCGAGCCGCAGGGTGTAGGGGCGACCGCTTTGGGTCAATGCATCCCGTTCGGACTGCGAGGCGTCCCGCTCAAGACCCGGAAAATGCGGCTGCCCGTCGGGATCGCGCGGCCAGATCTCGCCCCTGGCCTCAACCGTGTCGACATGCTCGCGGATTTCCCGCCGCGACATCGACGCCGGATAGACAAGCCCCATGTCGTCCAGCTTGCGCAGGGCTGACCGGTAGGCGTCGAAATATTCGCTCTGGCGCCGAACCGGACCGTCCCATCCGATGCCGAGCCATTGCAGATCCTCCGTGATCTGGCGCTCGAAGGCGGGCGTGCAGCGGGCCTGGTCGATATCCTCCATCCGCAACAGCATCACGCCGCCGGACCGATCCGCCATTTGCCGGTTGAGACAGGCGGACAGGACATGGCCGAGATGGAGTTCGCCATTGGGACTTGGCGCAAAGCGGAAGACCTGGCGGTTCGTCATGTGCTCTCTGTCTTGCCGTGCTATGGTTCGTTCGAATAACGCGCAACCGGACGCCGGGTTCAAGCAATAATGGATTTCACTGTCATTGCCAGCAAAACCGATGTCGAGACCGGTCTCGATGCGCTTTGCGCGGCCGATCCGAGATTGCTGGAGGTGCGGCGGAAGGCGGGTTTAACGCCGCTGCGCAGGCAGGATCCGGGGTTCGCCGGTCTCGCGCAGATCATCGTCGCGCAGATGGTTTCCAAGGCCAGCGCCGCCGCGATCTGGGGGCGTCTGACTGACCAGACCGGGGGCGCAGCGCCGGCTCGCGTCGCCGCGCTCACCGATCAGCAATGCCGGGCGATCGGCCTGTCGCGCTCCAAGGAAAACACGCTGCGAGCGGCGGCGAACGCCGTACTGTCAGGCGCGCTCGATCCGCAGGATCTCTGCCGCGTCCCTGCTGAAGAGGCCATCGCCGCCATGATTGCGATCAAGGGTATCGGCCGGTGGACGGCGGAGGTCTATCTGCTGTTTTGCGCCGGCCACGCGGACATATTTCCGGCCGGAGACGTGGCGCTACAGAGCGCGGTCGCGCACGCCTTGCGCCTTGCTGACCGGCCAACGCAGAAGCAGCTCTATGCGCTGTCGGAGGAGTGGAGCCCCTGGCGCGGGGTCGCCGCCAGACTGTTCTGGGCCTACTATGCGAAAGAGATGCGGCGCGCCGACGTCATTCCGGCGTAAAGAGACAGTATTACGGCGCGCGCGGAGCCGATGCGCGATATCGCTTCCCCGCTTTATATTCCTGAGATAACTTCACAATCCTGTAACAACAGGCCTAATATACCATTATCAACGTGCGAATCACTCAGGAGAGTGAGGTGACAGTAGCTGTATCGCCGGACTCACTGCCGGCACTTGTTTTGAACGCCGATTACCGGCCTCTGAGTTACTACCCCCTGTCGCTGTGGTCCTGGCAGGACGCCATCAAGGCCGTCTTCCTGGACCGCGTCAACATTCTTGCGGAGTACGACTTCCGCGTCTCGTCCCCGAGCATGTCTCTGGCCCTGCCGAGCGTGGTGTGCCTCAAAAGTTACGTCAAGCCCAGCCGGCACCCGGCCTTCACACGCTTCAACGTCTTCCTGCGCGACCGCTTCCGCTGCCAGTACTGCGGCGCTGAAAACGACCTGACCTTCGACCATGTGGTTCCGCGCCGCTTCGGCGGGGAGACGACCTGGGAGAACATCGTCGCCGCCTGTTCGTCGTGCAACCTGAAGAAGGGCGGAAAGATGCCGCAGCAAGCGCGCATGTTCCCGTCGCAGAAGCCCTACCATCCGACAGTGCACGACCTGCACAACAATGGCCGGCAGTTTCCGCCGAACTATCTGCACGAAAGCTGGATGGACTACCTCTACTGGGACGTCGAACTGGAGCCGTAACAGTTCCGGTCAGTCTCGGCGCCCGAAGGCGAGGCGCAGCGAGAACCAGGCGAGCACGGCGCTTGCCAGAACGTTCCAGCCGGCGAGCGACAATCCGAAAATCCGCAGCGCCGCTTCGTCGCAGGAGGGCGGTGTGATGGCGTTGAGATCGTCGAGCAGGCTGCCGGCGTCCGTTGCGCCGCCGGCGACGCCGCTGCATGCGGACGGTCCCGGCCACCAGCCCCATTCGACGCCGGAATGATAGGCGCCGAGGGCTGCGCCATAGACCATGAGAAGTCCGCCTGCGAGCGCCAGCACGCGTGTCAGGATCGCCGGCAACTTCAGCCAGGCTGACAGCGCCGAGAGAACCATCAGCGGCGCGCCGATGTAGTAGGGCGTGCGCTGTTCCAGGCACAGGGCGCAGGGGATATAGCCGCCTATGTGCTCGAAGCCGAGCGCGGATCCCACGACCGCCGCCATGGCGAGCCCTGCGGCAAGTAGCCAGGGCGCGGCGCTACGGTCCACGGGGGCGGTCAATCTCGGCATGGCGGGAACCTCAAAACACGTAGCGGACTGCGACGAAGCCGCCAATCAGGATG
Source organism: Hoeflea sp. CAU 1731 (assembly GCF_039888615.1). Lineage (NCBI taxonomy): Bacteria > Pseudomonadati > Pseudomonadota > Alphaproteobacteria > Hyphomicrobiales > Rhizobiaceae > Hoeflea > Hoeflea sp. CAU 1731. The sequence continues at coordinate 218,786 of NZ_JBDQQS010000009.1, forward strand.
ATCATGAACAGCAGGAACAGCAGGCCGAGATATTTTTCGATAAAGGCCTGTATCGGCGCGCCGAAATGGTAGAGCAGAAAGGCGACCAGAAAAAAGCGCAGGCTCCTGCCAATGACGCTGACGATGACGAATGTCAGAAAATTCAGGCCGGTGAGGCCGGAGAAGATCGTCAGCACCTTGTAGGGAAACGGCGTGACTGCGGCAAACAGCACGCCCCAGCCGCCCCATGTGTTGTACCAGTCGGTGATCTCGGTGAAGGCGTCTTCCTTGCCGTAGAAATGCAGGATCGGCTCGCCGATCGCATCGAACAGGAACATGCCGATGGCGTAACCCAGCATGGCGCCGAGCACCGATGCGACGGTGCACAGCAGTGCGATCCGCCACCAGGCCTGCCGATTGGCGATAACCATAGGCACGAGCAGGACATCGGGCGGAATCGGAAAGAACGAACTTTCCGCAAATGACACGCCGACGAGCCCGGCCTTCGCAAAGCGGGTTCGTGCAAGCGACATGGTCCAGTCGTAGAGGCGTCTGATCATCCGTGCGGGTTCCAGTGGACGGGGATGCTTTTATGATTAATCGGCGGCCCGGTAAACCGCCTTGCGCTCTTTGCAGGCGATCGCGGCAAAAGCAAGTTGACCAACCCTCGACGCTTCGTATATTGCGGCTCCGATATCAGCCGACAGGCACCAGGCGGGTGTGGCGGAACTGGTAGACGCGCCAGACTCAAAATCTGGTGTCCTTTGGACGTGTCGGTTCGAGTCCGACCACCCGCACCACTCCCTGCATGAACCGATGTTCAAGACGATTGCACTTCATTCTTTCGGTTAGCGCTTTCAGTTACGCGGTTCCTCCGGCTGGCCGAACACCCTGTTGATCAGGCGCATCGCATAGGAGCGAATTCGACGCTCCGGCAAAGGCGAAAGGACAAGCCCGACCTCTTCGACCTCGCCTCTCTCCGACAGCGATCTTACGACAAGATCGACGGGCCCAAGCGTCAATCTGTCGCCCGGGACCGGATGATCCTGGAACTCATGCATGATGAGTTCGCCGATGGCGCGGTCGGGGCTGGCTCCGAGCGTTATCCCGTATTCGTGCTCGATCTCGCTGACCGTCGCGCCGGCTTTCAGGGCGAAGTGGCCGTAAATCTCCGGATCGGTCATATCCGCGGGCCTGGCGTAAACCGCGTCAAGAAGACGCACCTGGCGCGGCGTGGCGAACAAGTAGACGCGGTCGTTCGGCTGGAGCGGTCCCGCCGCATGGACGGAGTGCGCCTGGCCGTCGCGCTGTATGAGCAGCGGACGCGCCCATCGCGGAACGCGACTGCCTTTTCCGATCGTGCTGTCGGGATGGATACGGTATCCCACGAGCTCGACATCGGCCTTGCCCGGCAGGTCGAGTTCGATGCGGTCGACGAGACCCACTTGCGGTTGAGAGAGAAGGCGGAGGCGACGCGCCGCAAAGCTGATGGTCCAGCCCTGCGTCAGCAGCGAAACCAGCACGATGACGAAGACCACGTTGAAGAAGAACTGGCCGTCCGGCACGCCGCCGATGCCGGGTAGAATGGCGAGCAGGATGGAAACGGCGCCGCGCAATCCCACCCAGCCGACGAAGGCGATTTCGCGCCACGAGAAGCGAAACGGCGCAAGGCAGATCCAGACCGCCAGCGGGCGGGCGATCAGGATCAGAAAGGCGGCCGCCATCAGGCTCGGCGCCAGCACCGTCTCGAATTCCGAGGGTGTGGCGAGCAGACCGAGGGTCAGGAACATGCCGATCTGCGCCAGCCAGGTCATGCCGATCTGGAACCGGCGAATTCTGGCTTCGAAACGAACGCGCGCATTGCCGGCGACAAGTCCAGCGACGTAGGCGGCGAGGAATCCGCTGCCGCCGACGAGCCCTGTCGCGGCGAAGAGGACCAGCGCGCCTGCGACCGCCGCAATCGGATAGAGACCCTGATCAAGATCGCGAAGCACGCGAAGCAGAAGCACGATCAGGCCCCCGCCGACGACGCCCAGCACCAGTCCCAGACCGATCTGCAGGCCGAAGGTGACGGCCAATGACGGGATCGCCAGCGTTTTCAGTCCGCCGGCGGCGGCAAGTTCGACGAGGACGGCCGTGAGGAAGATCGCCATCGGATCGTTTGCGCCCGATTCGATCTCGAGGGTGGAGCGGATTCGCTCGCGAATGGTGATGCCGCCGACGCGAAGCAGAAAGAACACGGCGGCGGCGTCGGTGGACGCGACGATGGCGCCGAGCAGCAATCCTTCGCTCCACTGCGCTCCGAAAATCACCTTGAATCCCGCGCCGACTATGAGAGTGGTCAGCACGACGCCTACGGTCGCCAGCGTCAGGGCAGGAGCCGCCGCCACACGATAGCTTCTCAGCGACGTTGAAAAGCCGCTGTCGAAGAGAATTATGGCAAGCGCCAGCGAGCCGATAAAATAGGCCGTGCTTCCGCTGTCGAACTCGATCCCGAGTATCCCGTCCTCTCCGGCGAGAAGGCCAATCGCAAGGAACACCAGCAGCAAGGGGGCGCCGATGCGCTGCGAGATCAGACTCGTGAGCGCACTGAGCGTGATCAATGCGGCTCCGATCAGAATAGCGAGATTGATCTCATCGAACATGCGTTTGGAACTCCGGACTCCCTCTGTGCAGATACTTTCAACGGCGGAGAAAACAACCGCCTGACCTGCGTTATTCTGACAGGCGGTTGCAAAGGCGCGCCATTTAACCGGCTTGCCACAATCGCGTCACCCGGTTCGTCGACAGGATGTGCGAAACAGCACCGGAAAGAACGCGGTCTTGCCTGTCAGGCCAAACGGCATGGGGAAGCGCGCACGACCCCCGCCGATCCTGTTTGGCCTTACTTCCTCAACTCCTCGACAGCATCGCGGCGGACATGGAATATCCAGCTGTTCCTGCGACGTACGTCCTCGAAAACCTGCTGGTCCTCCTTTGCGAGTTCGATCAGCTTTTCGGCGTTTCCTTTCCTTGTCGCGAGAAAGATGATCGCTCCGACTATCAGCCCGATCATGAAATACCACCAGTCATCCAGGATGCTGGCAAGGACTGAGACCAGGACGACCAGAACGGAAACAATGGTCCAGATCGTGTCTGGCGAGGATGCGACGGGGCGCTGCAGCTTTGCGCGCAGGGCGTCCGACTGGACAAGGATATCCGCTACGTCCGGCCGTATGCCGAGCTTCAATTTCCCGGACTTCAGAAGTTCCATCGCCCTCTCGTAGGAGAAATCAAGGTCACTGTCGCTGATATATGGCACGGGCATTTCCTTTTAGAGTTCCGGATGCCGAATCTTCCGATCGCAAATTTATAGTCTCTTCGCGAAAGCTGTTTTGGGAGCAAAAAATATTTTTAAGTCGGCGCACAAGTTATGAAAACCGAAAGTAAAAAAGAAATTGCATACGGGACGTGTCATTTTGAAAGCCGACCTGTGCATGAAGGCGACTTCGACCGGGCTGCGCAGCGGGTTCACGTGGCCATTGCCGCAAACGCCGTGCGTTGCTAGATACTGCGTCAAGACAACGGGGAAGGCTACTGCGTTGACCGGGTTTGGCTTGGCCGGGCCATGACAGTCCTCTTTTCCCATGAGGATCGTGCTGTCGCCATGCTTCTTGAAAACAGTGACTACGTCACACTGATCGAAGGTTTTCGCTGGGACATCCCCGAGCGTTTCAATATCGGCGCAGCGGTGTGCGATGTCTGGGCGGAGCGCGATCCTGACCGGGTGTGCCTCTACTATTACCGGCCGGACGGTCCGCCCGACAGGCTGACCTACGGCGCGATGAAGCGGCGGTCCGACGCGGTGGCCGCGGGACTTGCGGCAAGGGGCGTTCGCGCCGGCGACCGGGTGGCGCTGCTTCTGCCGCAGCGCTTTGAGACCGCGATCGCCCATATCGCGATCTACAAGCTCGGCGCGATCGCCGTGCCGCTTGCCTCGCTCTTCGGAACAGAGGCGCTGCAATACCGGTTGGCGAGCGCCGGCGCGAAGGCGGTGATCACAGACCGGGCCGGCTTCGAGAAAATCACCGAAATCCGCGATACGCTTGATGCGCTCGACATTGTCGTGTCGGTGGACGGCTGCGACGGCGCCGTGGACTATGCGGACCTTGCCAACGCGGAAAACGGCGGGTTTCTTGCTGTCGACACGCGCGCCGACGACCCGGCGCTGATGATCTTCACGTCCGGCACCACCGGCCCCCCGAAAGGCGCGCTGCACGGGCACCGGGTGCTTCTCGGCCATCTGCCGGGCGTGCAGTTTCCCCATGAATTCCTCCCGCAGCCGGGAGACCGGTTCTGGACGCCGGCCGACTGGGCCTGGGCGGGCGGACTGTTGAACGTGCTTTTGCCGTCGCTCTATTTCGGCGTACCGGTCGTCGCCTCCCGGGCGCAGAAATTCGATCCGGCGACGGCGTATCGCATCATGGAAGAGATGGAGGTTCGCAACGCCTTCATCCCGCCGACGGCCCTGCGCATGTTGAGAACCGTCGAAAAGCCGCGGGAAAGATTCGATCTGAAGCTGCGGACCATCGGCTCGGGTGGGGAATCGCTCGGCCGCGAAACCTTCGAATGGGCGAAGGCGGAGCTCGGCATCGTGATCAACGAGTTCTACGGCCAGACGGAATGCAATCTGGTTTTGTCGTCTTGCGCGGCGATCGGGGTGAGCCGCATTGGCGCAATCGGCAAGCCTGTGCCGGGCCACCGCGTGGCGATCGTCGACGAGGAAGGCAATCGGGCGCCGCCCGGAACGCCGGGGCAGATTGCGGTGATGCGTCCCGATCCGGTGATGTTCCTGGAATACTGGAACAACCCCCAGGCCACGGCCGCCAAATTCATCGGCGACTGGATGCTGACGGGAGACCAGGGGATTGCGGACGAGGACGGCTATATCGCGTTTTTCGGTCGCGACGACGACGTCATCACCTCGGCCGGCTACCGGATCGGCCCCGGCGAAATCGAGGACTGCCTGACCGGGCACCCGGCGGTGGCGCTGGCGGCGGCCGTGGGCAAGCCCGATCCGGTGCGCACCGAGATCGTCAAGGCCTATATCGTGCTGAAGCCGGGATTTCGGGAAAGCCACGCGCTTGCCGGCGAAATCCAGGACTGGGTGAAGATGCGGCTCTCGGCGCATGAATATCCGCGCGAGGTGGAATTCGTGGACGCGATGCCGCTGACGACGACCGGCAAGGTCGTGCGGCGGGAGTTGAGAGACCGGGCGCAGAGGGAAACGCGCAGCTTCGATCCGCGATAGGGGCGGCGGCTGGCCCCGACAGGGCGGCCGGCAAGCCGTCTGAGAGGCGCTGAAGCCGCGCTTGCGGTCGGGCGTGAGTGGCGCGGACGCGAATTTCGCCGTTTCTTCAGACGAAATCTGGCTTTGTTTCGGGAATTCGGGATTTTGCGGGTCGTCCGGTGCGTCCGGCGGCGGGGATTCGGCTTCCACGGGGCAATCAATCCAGGCCTTGAACGCCTTTTTCCGCCGGGCGCGGGCTTCGTTGCGATAGCGCCTCAGCAGACGGCCGGGATCTTCCAGGCGGCGCGCGGCGCGCGGATCGACGAGCGCGGTGATGAGGCGCATTACGCGGCGGTCTTCCATGCGCGTGAGGGATTCGCCCGCGAGCGCCCGCTTCATCAGCTCCGCGTCGTCGCAATGGTCCGGGTACGGCGCGGCCAGGTTCACGCCGGTTTCAAAGTCTCTGAGCGCGCGTTCGCAGGATTCAAGCCTGGCTTCGGCTTCCGCCAGCGCCAGGGCGCGGAAGCTGCGCTCGTCGCAGGGGATGAAATCGGCAAGCGTCAGGTCGGGCCGGCCGAGAATGATGCGGAGCCACAGGCCGACGCGCGCCTTGTCAGGCTTCGCGGTCGCGCCGTGCCGGCGGGCGTTGCCGGAAACGATGGCCTTGCCGGCTGGTGTTCTGGGGCCTGTGCTCTTGGCAGAGTTCGCCCGGTTGCGGCGGGCGATGTGATCCGCCGTCATTGCATGGCCGGATCGAAGGCTTGCGACAGAGTCTGCAGGCTGGACGCCACGGCGATACCTCATACGGATGGGGGCTGGTTTCATAACACGGATAGCGGGAAAATGCAAGGTTGTTCGTGTTTTGTTCTTAGTCTGTGTATCGAATCTTCGCGTGATTGACTGATAATTGAAACCGTACATATGGTTCGAACTCTGACCTTGGAGATGGTTTATGCGGGCAACGAGACAATTTCTGGAGCACTCAAATTGATGTCGAAGCGTACAATAGACATACGCCGCGAGGCGGCAGGGCAGATGCAGGTGGGTACGCTTGAGGAAGGCTCCATAACTGGCTTAGTCGAGTTTGGCGATCGCTTTCTAATCGTCAAAGAAAAGGCCGTTTATGAGTTTATTATGGCTGACAAGATTGACCCTGATCGCAACAATGAGAGAATTCCCAACTCTCAGCAACGTATCTTCAAAGTCGGATCGAATGACCCCGTAATAGGGCACACGCTTTTAACTGCCGACACTCTATTCAATCCTAAGTTTTTGCCTGACACGTTTGATCGCGAGAAAGCAATGGATGCTGCCTTGCGGCTCACGAATGACTTAGTAGCTATGCGGGATGAGCAGCGGAAGCTACTGAAAGAGATAGAAATAGATGTTGCTGATGCCGCTACAAAGCCTTTCAACTCTGGCTTTGCAATTCCCGCAATAATGGATTTGGAACCGCGCTGCAAAACTGTTGTACAACGTGCAGATCATATTACTATTGCCGTGCTCGACATTGCTAGGCTGTTTTTCGGTTCACAGATAACGCACGCCGATTCGTTGTCGAAGTTTGCCGAATCGGAATTTGAAGAAGAAGACCAATTCCGTATTTTCAGCGAACAGGCTGTTCCGTTGCTCCGACTAATTCGGGAGTCACGCAATGCAGTCGAGCATCACAAGCCAGCTAAGCGAGCTGTATTCGCAAATTTCCAAATGAATTCTGAGGGAAAACTTGTGCGACCTCAGTTTGAATTGATTCATCCGCAATTCCCCCAACCAACAACCGACCTTGTCGAGTTTTTCGGATATTTGATTGAGGAGTTGTCAACATTGTTTGAGACATTTGTCGCCTTGTGTTGCGGCTACTACGCACAGTTCGACAAATTTATCATTGCAGTTGTCAGCCAAGACAAAGCTCGACGTCGCAGTCCACACGTCCGATACTCTTATGCGTTGGCAATTAATGGTGAGTGGGCACCTCTGAGTTGATCAATTTTTTACATTAGCAGCATTTGACCCGCGCTGCGAAACTCCCTCCTGACTTCACATGCATTCCGTATCTACCAGAGAGCACTATCTTTCTGTCGCACAATCTCGAACCGCTGAAATGCCAATCGAGACTGGAAGATTTCCACTTTCTTGTTGGCAATTTCTGCTCTCACCTCAGAGACTGTAATTTTAGAACTTGGCCCCACGATCACTTCTTTGAGTTGCATTGAACTAGAGAAAGGGTGAAAGACGATTTTATTTATTGAAACTTGTCCTGAAAACGTAACCAATAATCGGACCTCTTCTTCATAGCTCCAGTGGATGAATTTCGTAGCAAAAAGATCGATCATCTGATCTTCTCCGACATATGCGAAGAAGTTTTCAGGGGTTAAATTTGGATAAAGCCTTTCGGAGACGTACCGCACATCGACGAAGATACTAGGATCAACATCGAAACCATAGGCGACACCCGTATGGTTCTTGGCATAGTGCGACCACATTACAGGATTTCGCCAGGTTCTACAAAAACAAAGTAACCCGTGCTGTTTGTCCATATCTGCGAGCCAAGTTCGGAACTGGCGCCGTATTGTCTTGTTCCTTTGGCTGAAGGATGCCAATTCGTATGGATCGTTGCACAGGGAGAATCTAGAAACTTTCAGATGCTTCTTACGCAGATTGTCTAATGCGTACTCTGGCGGTGTGAAGTAGTATACTCGCTTCATAGGTTTCATCATTGCCCTCCACCCACTGAACTGCCATGGAACAAGCAATAGCAATTTCCTGAGTGACGCAGACAAATTATGTCCGCAATTGGGTTATCGCAGACAAGATCCCATCCGAATCCCGCCCATCTCTGGCTGCGCCTCGGCATGTACACTGGTGATTGAAACATTCATAAAGCAAGAAAGCAAAGCGCTATCAGGTGCGCGCCGCCCGCGCATTTCTTATGCGGTCAGGAGTTGAGCCATGAACAATGTGATGTCTTACAAGGGGTATTCCGCCCGCGTCGAATATGATGACGAAGACGGTATTTTGTTCGCCCGGATCGCTGGCATTCGCGATGGCGTCGGGTTTCACGCCAACAGCGTCGAGGAATTGCGGACGGCGTTTCGTGACGCGGTGGACGATTACATCGACACATGCGCAAAGGTCGGCAAGGAACCGCAGAAACCCTATTCGGGCAAGATGATGTTTCGCGTGGACCCGGAAGTTCACCGCAAGGCGTCGCTGGCGGCGGAAATCTCCGGAAAGAGCCTCAATCAATGGGCCGAAGAGACGCTCGCCAAGGCGGCGGATTTACCCAATTCAGAGTAGGGAGCACCTGCCTTTCTCCTTCCGCGCCGCGGACGCGGCGCCGCTGGATTGCGGGTCAGGCCCGCAATGAGGGCAGGGGGGAGGGTCCGTTGAAAACAGCAAGGCCATAGGCGAGGCGGATGTTGTATCGGACAGCCTCTCTTCGCCACTTCATACCGCACTTGACGCGGTATTCCGCGCCGGGGTTCAGCAGATGACAGCGCGCGTGGACGCATCTTCCGCGCCGCGCATCGAGTGCGTGTCATCAGGGCAGGCTTGCGACCAGGATCGTCTCTTAAGCCACGGCCTTCGCCACCATGTCGGGATGCCGGGCGATCACGCGCACATAGGCGATTGCGAAGTCGGGGGCGGTCGCCCGCGCCTGCTCCCAATCCCGCAGCGTGCCGACGGGAACCCGAAAACGGCTGGCGAATTCGGCTTGCGACAAGCCCAATCCGGTCCGCGTCTTGCGGATCAGCCGGGCGCGTTGGGCGCGGTCGAGCGCATCCGCCGTCACGTCGAAATCTTCCGCATCCGACGGATCAGCAGGAAGAATGATATTCTTTTTCTTCACCGTTGTTGCTCCTTCTAACGGAAATGAAGCGGGGCAAATCATCCCGCCAGACAAACACGCCGGTAAACAGTTTCTCGTCGACCATGCCAATCACCTTGAACCGTTCCTCGCCATCCTGCTTGCGGATGGAGGGAATGATCAGATGGTTGTCGTCCTCGAAGATCGTGTTGCCGAACGCCAGTGACAGCTTGTGCTTGAGCACAATCGAACCTGTTTTCCATGTGCACAAATATACGGAAATCCCGTACTTATATCTAGGTGATGTTTGCAGGACTTGCTCACTTGTCGGCTCCGACGTGATTGTTCTCCTCCCGCGCCGCGGACGCGGCGCTGCTGGATTGCGGGTCAGGCCCGCAATGAGGGCAAGGGAAGGGGCGTAGAGACAGCGAACTCGGCATCTGCGGACAGCCTGTGCGCAGCGATCTTGCGACGGCTTCTCGATGCATTCCCCTGCGGCGCCGCCCTATGGATCGCGGATCTTCGTCCGCGATGAGGGAAGAGAGGAAATTTGGCGTCGATACACAGCTTCGGAATTTGCCGCCAGGCAGGAGGAAATGTGTTTTCTCCCTCCTACAAACATTCCACACACCGTGCTTTGGCGCGGGATCCGGATCGGGAGTGGCGTCTGCGCTGTGCATCAGACCATCGCCGGACGACGCCAGCCTATTTGAGGCCGATTATCGAGCGCAGCTTTTCGCGCACGCGGCGGCCGAAATTGCGGGTTTCGTTGTAGAGGTGCAATTGTTTTGCGACCTGTCGGACTTCCCGGTCCTTCGCCTCGCTGAGGCCCACGATGACCGTGCTCATGGGCGAGCGTTCCCGCCATGAGCGGCTCATGACCGGGTGGTCCGGAACCGCGCAGGAATCCGTCATGTCGATGTTCGGATCGTCGAGCAGCGTTTCGGTGAGATCCTCGACGAGAAGCTGGCCCGGAGAAAACTGGCTGTAGGTTTCGTCGAATGCGGTTTTCCAGGTATAGGCGGTGCCGTTCATCACAAAGACGATCATCGAAGCGATCGCGCGGCCGTCGAGATCGAGCGTGTGGATGCGCACATTGTCCTTGTCCGCAAGATTGGTGATGGCCTCGCGGGTGAACGCCGCCCGGTAACGGTCCATGGCGAGCGCCGACCGGCGGCTGCCCTTCCAGCCGCTGGCTTCCAGCGTCAGGAACTCCTCGGCCCGTTGGCGGACCTCTTCCGGACTGCGGGCGACGTGATATTCAAGCTTGCCGAGCCCGGACAGCTTGCGCTTCTGCCGGCGATGCTCGCGGCGATGCTTGGCCGAGATCGTCTGTTCGAGATATTCCGCCGGCGGGACATCGCTTCGCAGCACGGGACGTTCGAAGGGATCGGTCTCGGCGATGGTGAGATTGCGGGAAAGCGCGACGCCGCGCAGCACGGAGGCGAACGGGCCGTCGCGGCGCAGATTGGGCAGGACGAGAATGGACGGCAGCCCCGATTCCGGACGGTTGATGGCATCGAACAGCCCGCCGATCGTTTCCGCGGCGTTCTCGCTGTCGAGCAGCGGCGTTCCGAGCGGGCCGAACGGATTGGACCAGGAGCGGATGATCGACGGACCCACCGGTATTCCGGGCTTCTCGACCGAAAAGGGCATCAGGAAACGCAGCCGGCTGCGCGCCTCGTTGTCGTCGCGAATGACCATCAGGCGGATGGTCCGGTCTTCCAGGCGCGGCATGGCGGGGGCCAGAAACTGGGCCGAGAAGAAGACGTTGTCCTCCATCGCCCGCGCGGTCAGGAAATTCAGTTCCTCACGCAGATCGTAGCCGGCGGACGCAGGGTATACCTTCAGCGTGCGACCGGTCAGGCCGGTTTCCAGCGATTGCTCGAAATCCACCGGTTGCCTCGTCGCAGCTGGCTCCGCTGCGGGCCTGCTCCCGTCACGATCTTCCATATCTCTCTTATTGAGGGGTGTTAGCGCCATTGTGTTCTTGCCCGTTTTTTAGTTTATGTCTGGCCACGCCAATTCTCAATAACATTATAATATTCAATTCTTTCCGGACGATGAAAAACAGAAGCACGGTTTCGGCAATCATCGCGAACGCCGTTGCGGCGGCTGCGCCGACAATGCCGAGTATCGGTATGAGGACGAGATTCGCGCCGACATTGATTGTAAAGGCGACGGCGTAGACAGCGGCGCAGATCCGCTCGCGCCCGGCCATGATCAGCAGCGCTTCCGCCGGTCCGATCGCGGCTTTCGCGAGGATTCCCGCAAGCAGCACGACCATGACCGGATAGCCGTCCGCGAAATCCGGGCCGAACAGGGCGAGCAGCCAGGGGCCTGTCGCAAGAACTGCGAGACCGATCGCCAGCGACGGCCAGAACGTCCAGCGCGCGGCGTTCGATGCAAAGGCGGCAAGCGCCGGCCTGTCTTTGACCGCCACGAGTTCGGCGAAGCGCGGACCGGTTCCGGCCTTGACGGCGAAATAGGCGAAGTGAACCAGGGCCATGCATTTGGCGGCGGCGTAATAGGTGGCGACGCGCTCCGGCTCCAGGAAGAGACCGACCATGATCACGTCCGAATTGGTGAGCAGGTAATAGAAACCCTCGACCAGGAAGATGGGCAGGGCGACGCGGAGCCAGTGGCCGAAATGGACCTTCTTCTCGCCCTTTCCGAACCGGTTGCGCAGGCGGCGGCCGAGCACAAGGAATTGCCCGACGGTCGTCGCCGCCGCCGCGGCGAGGGCGGCCGTGATGGCGGTGACGGCGGAAGCGGAAAAGCCGACCAGAACGGCGATCGCGACAAAGAGCAGGATCAGGATCGGGCGGATGATGAATGTGGGGCTGAGCGCATTGACAGGCCAGTTATTGGCGCGCGCCGCCCCATCGAGAATATCGCCCAGCGTGATGAGCGGCAGGGCGAAGGCGCCCAGAAACAGCGGCGCGACGTAATAGTGATCGACGCGATCGCCCAGAAGATAGAGGCAGACCATGCCGGCGACGCCGATCAGACCAGCCGACCCCGCGGCGAATAATTGCGCGGTGGCGATAATGCCGCGTAGTTCGGCGATGCGGTTTTCGGCGTTGTATTGCGGAATGAAGCGAATGAGCGCCGTCTGGTAGCCGAAACAGGCGAGATTGCCGAGGATCAGTACGAAAACCCAGACGAAGACATACACGCCGTACTCGAACTGGCCCATGATGCGGGCGAGAATGATCTGCGACAGGAAGGCGAGACCGGCGCTGAACACCCGGATCGCGAAGGCGATCATCGCCATGCGCTGCGCCTCGCCGCCATCGCCCTTGCCGCCGGCGAGGCGAAGCAGACGCGCAATCATCGTCTGCAACAGCGACTGTTCCGGCGCATCTGCCGGATTGTTGGGGTTTCGAGCCACTTTGGACGGTCACATCTCGCTGACGGCGCCGTATTGCGCAGCCGCTACCGTCTCATACCTTGTTTAAGAAACGGTTGGCTGCGTCCGGGCCTGTCCTCTCCGATCACTTGGGACCGAAGAGGCAAGAACGTCTGCCGCATCAAGTAAATCTAGGCGTAAGCGCCGTGGCAATGCTTGTATTTCTTGCCAGAGCCGCAGGGGCAGGGTTCGTTCCGGCCGACCTTGCCCCAGGTCGAGGGGTCGTTGGGGTCGCGTTCGGAGGCGGCCACCATTCGGCTGGGCGCCATCACGGCCGCGCCGCCGCCAAACGCCGGCGGCTCGGTGAACTCGTCTTCGCCGGTCGTTGCGTCGATATGGTGCGCTTCCATCGTGTCCGGTTCGTGCGGCTGCGGCGCATCGGCGGCCTGCTGAACGATTTCGACGCGCATGAGTTGACCGGTGACATGCATTCGCAGCTGCGACAGAAGAGTCTGGAAAAGCTCGAACGCCTCGCTCTTGTACTCCTGCAGCGGATCGCGCTGGGCCATGCCGCGGAAGCCGACGACCGAACGCAGATGGTCGAGATTGACCAGGTGTTCACGCCAGAGGTTATCAAGGGTCTGAAGCACGACGGACTTTTCGACATAGGCCATGGTTTCCGGCCCGTAGCGCTCGGTGCGTTCCGTCGCCGCCTTGTCGGCTTCCGCCGTCAGGCGTTCGCGGATGTCGTCCTCGGCGATGCCTTCCTCGGCCGCCCATTCCTCGATCGGCAGGTCGAGATTGAGATACTGGGCGACTTCCTGCTTGAGAGCGGCAGTGTCCCACTGTTCCGCATAGGCCTTTTCCGGAATGTGCCGGTCAACGAGCGTGTCGATGACTTCATGGCGCATTTCGGCGACGTCTTCGGTCACGTCTGCGGAATCCATCAGTTCGAGGCGCTGTTCGAAGATGACCTTGCGCTGGTCGTTCATCACGTCGTCGAATTTCAGGAGGTTCTTGCGGATGTCGAAGTTGCGCGCCTCGACCTTCTTCTGCGCGCGCTCCAGAGCCTTGTTGATCCACGGATGGACGATCGCCTCGCCTTCCTTGAGGCCTAGTTTCTGCAGCATGCCGTCCATACGGTCGGAGCCGAAGATGCGCATGAGATCGTCCTGCAGCGACAGGAAGAACTTGGAGCGGCCCGGGTCGCCCTGTCGTCCGGAACGGCCGCGCAACTGATTGTCGATGCGGCGGCTTTCATGGCGCTCGGTCGCAAGCACGTAAAGGCCGCCGGCGGACTTTGCCTGGTCTTTCAGCTTCTGGACTTCCGCGCGGATTTCGGCGGTTTTCTTCGCCCGCTCCGCCTCGTCGTCGACGCCCTGCAGTTCCTGCTCGAGGCGCATCTCGACATTGCCGCCGAGCTGGATGTCGGTGCCGCGGCCGGCCATGTTGGTGGCGATGGTGATCGATCCCGGCACGCCGGCCTGGGAGATGATGTGGGCTTCCTGTTCGTGATAACGGGCGTTCAGAACCTGGAAGTCCTTCACGCCCGCCTCCTTGAGGAGGGTCGCCAGCGCTTCCGATTTTTCGATCGAGGTGGTGCCGACGAGCACCGGCTGCATCTTGTTGCGGGCGGCGGTGATCTCCTCGATGATCGCCTTGTATTTTTCCTCGGTGGTGCGATAGACCTCGTCGTCCTCGTCTGCGCGGGCGATCGGCAGGTTGGTCGGCACCTCGACCACTTCGAGCCCGTAGATGTTGCCGAACTCTTCGGCCTCCGTCGCCGCCGTGCCCGTCATGCCGGCGAGCTTGGTGTACATGCGGAAATAGTTCTGGAAGGTGATCGAGGCGAGCGTCTGGTTTTCCGGCTGGATCTTGACGTGTTCCTTGGCCTCGAGCGCCTGGTGCTGGCCTTCCGAATAGCGCCGCCCCGGCATCATGCGGCCGGTGAATTCGTCGATGATGACGATTTCGTCATTGCGAACGATATAGTCCTTGTCGCGGGTGAACAGCCGGTGGGCTTTGAGCGCATTGTTGACGTGATGGACGATCGCGACGTTCTCGATGTCGTAGAGCGACTCGCCTTTCAGAAGCCCGGCTTCCTTGAGCATATTCTCGAGATTTTCGGTGCCGTCCTCGGTGAAGCTCGCCGAGCGCTGCTTTTCGTCGATCTCGTAGTCGGTTTCCGAAAGCTTCGGAATGAAGGCGTCGATCGTGTTATAGAGTTCCGAACGGTCGTCGAGCGGGCCGGAAATGATCAGCGGCGTGCGCGCCTCGTCGATCAGGATCGAATCCACCTCGTCGACGATGGCGTAGTGGTGGCCGCGCTGGGCCATGCTCTGGCGATCATACTTCATGTTGTCGCGCAGATAGTCGAAGCCGAGCTCGTTGTTGGTGGCGTAGGTGACGTCGGCGGCGTAGGCCGCGCGTCGGGCGTCGTCGTCCATGCCGTGCACGATGGTCGCGGTCGTCATGCCGAGAAAGGCGTAGACCTGTCCCATCCATTCGGCGTCGCGCTGGGCCAGATAGTCGTTGACGGTCACGACGTGGACGCCCTTGCCTTCGAGCGCGTTGAGATAGACCGGCAGGGTGGCGACCAGCGTCTTGCCTTCACCCGTCTTCATTTCGGCGATGGAATTTTCGTGCAGGATCATCCCGCCGATCAGCTGCACGTCGAAGGGCCTGAGGCCGATAACCCTGCGGGCGGCTTCTCGCACGGTGGCGAAAGCAGGCACAAGGAGATCGTCGAGCTTGGCGCCGCCGGCGAGCTGCTCGCGGAACATGTCGGTTCGCGCCGCGAGGTCGCCGTCTGACAGCGCCTGGATTTCCTCTTCGAGCGCGTTGATGGCGTCGACGCGGGGTTGATAGGCGCGGACGCGTCGGTCATTCGACGATCCGAAAATTTTCCTGGCAAGATTGCCGAAGCTGACCATGCAAATGGTCCTTTCTCGTATGTCAGTCAGGACTCGGGGCCGCTGCAAGGCGCATCAGGCCCAGAATACAAGGATGCATAACGCGGATCCGCCCGAAACCGAACTGGACGCAAAGTTGCGTGACAGATAAGAGTGGGTTTGAACGTTGTCAACGCCGCTGTTCGGGCTGGGTCGGACCACATCCCGCCCGCTGCGGACGGGAATCCGGTCGCGGCGCCCCGATGGTCGCAGATGGACGATTTTTCCGCGCCGCCTGTTGGATTGTCGCCGAACGGGCGCTATACCCGATTTGACGATCAGGCCCGCAAAGGAACGAATTGCGGCGTGAATGATTCTCCGGGAGCGACGTTGTCGTCTGTCTTGCGTACTTCAACCATGAAAGGTCATCCATAATGACGATCAAATCGCCGCTTCGCACCGGATTGCTGGCAGCCGGACTTTTTTGGACACTCGCCGCCGGCGCACAGGAGCCTCAAGATCGCGTGATCGCGACGGTGGGCGGCGAGCCCGTGTATGAATCCGAGCTCGTCTTCGCCGAAGGCGATCTCGATCCGCAGTTCGCGCGGCTTCCGGAACAACAGCGCCGGGCCGCGGCCCTGTCGGCGCTCATCGACATCAAGGTGATGGCCGACCAGGCCGAAAAGGCCGGTCTTGCAGAGGGCGGCGCATTCGAGCGGCGCATGCAGTTTCTGCGCGACCGCACATTGCACAACGAGTTCTTCCGCAAGGAAGTGATCGAGGGATTGTCCGAAGCCGATGTGAGAGCACGCTACGAAAAGGAAATCGCGGCGCAGCCGGGCGAACATGAGGTCAAGGCGCGGCATATTCTCGTCGACAGCGAGGAGCAGGCCAAGGCGATCATCGCCGAACTGGAAGCCGGCGCCGATTTCGAGGAACTGGCCAAGGAGAAATCCACCGGACCCAGCGGACCGCAGGGCGGCGATCTCGGCTATTTCACCCGGGGACGCATGGTGCCGGAATTCGAAGAAGCGGCGTTTGCGCTCGAACCCGACGATTTCACCAGGGAGCCCGTGAAGACCCAGTTCGGCTGGCACGTGATCAAGGTCGAGGAAAAGCGCGACGCGGCGCCGCCGGCTTTCGAGGAGGTTGTCGAACAAATCCAGCGCGTTCTCTTGCAGGAACAGTACATGGCCCTGCTGGACAAGGCGCGCGAAGGGGTCGAGATCGACGTCCAGGACGCGGAGCTCAAGGCCCTGTTCGATGCAGTCAACGCCGAGGCCGCCGCTGCTGAAGGTTCTGGCGACGACACGAAGTAATCCGGCCTCCCTCTGGAAACGACCCCGCCATGACCCACAAGGTTTCGCCACTCGCACCTTCGATGATCACCACGACGCCGCCGCTCGACGGCGTGCGCATCGCGACCACGGCCGCCGGGATCAAATACAAGGGGCGGACGGACCTTCTGGTGATGTGTTTCGACGAACCGGTTTCGGTGGCGGGCGTCTTTACCAGGTCGCTGTGCCCGTCGGCGCCGGTTGATTTCTGCAGGCGCAATCTCGACGGCGGCAAGGCGCGTGTGCTTGTCGTCAATTCGGGCAACGCCAACGCCTTTACCGGCAAGAAAGGCAACGAAGCGGCGGAACTGACCGCGCAGGCCGCCGCCCGCGCCGTCGGCTGTTCGACCAGCGAAGTGTTTCTCGCATCGACCGGGGTGATCGGCGAGCCGCTGAACGCTTCGGCGTTTGCGCATGTGCTCGCCGAAATGGTTGGCGGGGCGCAAGCCGATCGCTGGGAATCGGCGGCGCGCGCGATCATGACGACGGACACCTATCCGAAGCTGACCACCTGCACCGTGAAAATCGGCGACAAGGACGTCACCATCAACGGCATCGCGAAGGGCGCAGGCATGATCGCGCCCGACATGGCGACGATGCTCTCCTTCATCTGCACGGACGCGGATATCGCGCCGGATGTGCTTCAGTCGCTGCTTTCAAAATCGACCGGGCCGACCTTCAACTCCATTACAGTCGACAGCGACACCTCGACGTCGGACACGGTGCTGCTCTTCGCCACGGGTCGCTCGGGCGCGCCGCGGATCACCGAGGCCTCGGACAAGCGTCTGAGGGCTTTCCGCAAGGCTCTGGAAAGCCTGATGCGCGAACTTGCGCTGCTGATCGTTCGTGACGGCGAAGGCGCGACAAAACTGGTGGAAATCACCGTCACCGGCGCTGCGAGCGGCCGGGCGGCCAAGCGCATCGCCATGTCGATCGCCAATTCGCCGCTGGTCAAGACGGCGGTCGCCGGCGAGGACGCCAATTGGGGCCGCATCGTCATGGCTGTCGGCAAGGCGGGCGAGAAAGCCTTGCGCGACAAGCTGGAAATATGGTTCGGGGACGTGCGGGTGGCCATGTATGGCGAACGCGATCCGGACTACAGCGAAGCAGCGGCTTCACAGGTGATGAAACGTCCGGAAATTCCGGTGAAGGTCGATGTCGGCGTTGGCAAGGGCAGGGCGACTGTCTGGACGTGCGATCTGACCAAGGAATATGTTGCAATCAATGGCGATTACAGGAGTTGAGGTTTCATGTTGCGCCACGGGCCGCCTGACAAGGGACCGCTTGCCAGAAAAACGTCTCAATCGAAGCGCAAGGCAGGCAAACCGGATCGTCCAATGCACAGACTGGCAATTGTAAGAAGACTTGAGGCCGTTGGATTCCGCGCCTGGCCCGCAGCCTCCATTCAGTATGACGGAAGCTGGCAGGTGCGGCTGACGGCGGGACACCCCTCGAAACGCCTGAACTCCGTCAATCCGCTTGACCCGTCGGATCACGGCGACGTCGAGACGAGGGTCGAGCGCGCCGCCCAGCGGTTCAGCGCCTATGGCCGGCCGCTGATCTTTCGGCAATCGCCGCTCGCGCCGCCGCAACTCGACTCCTATTTCGACGCAAAGGGCTGGCGCCGTTTCGACGAGACGACGGTGATGATGGCTGACATCCGCAAGCTGGATCTGGACGCGACGCTCGACCATCTGCCAATTCGCGAACTTGGCCGTTACGTCGACGCCAACATTCAGGTGCATGGACGCGACAAGTCGATCAAGCCGGGACTGACCGAGGTGATCAGCTCCATCCGGCCTTCAAGCGGATGGTTCGTGATCGAGGAGCCGGGCGCAGGACCGGTGGCGACTGCGCTGTGCGTGCATGACAGCGATATGGCTGGAATTTTCGAGGTGGCGACGCGCAGCGACCGGCGCAACATGGGCTACGGACGCGAAGTGGTGACGGCGGCGCTGCGATGGGCGAGAATGCGGGGCGCCGAACAGGCCTGGCTTCAGGTCGGGACCACCAACGAGGCGGCGATGGATCTCTATGAGCGCTTCGGTTTCGAGGAAATCTACCGCTACGACTATCGGCAGGCGCCGGACAACAGCACGGATGAGTAAGGCCGCGTCGAAGCCTTCCATCGTGCTTGTGGCTGCTTGCGCGCTTGTCGATCAGGATCGCCGCGTGCTGATAGCGCAGCGTCCCGAAGGCAAGTCGATGGCGGGGCTGTGGGAGTTTCCGGGCGGAAAGGTCGAGGCGGGCGAGACACCCGAGGAAACGGTTATCCGGGAGCTGGAGGAAGAACTTGGCGTGACCACGCGCGCAGCCTGTCTTGCGCCGCTCACCTTCGCCAGCCACGCCTACGAGACGTTTCACCTGCTGATGCCGCTCTATATCTGCCGCAAATTCGACGGTTTACCGCAACCGCGCGAGGGACAGGCCCTCAAATGGGTCCGGCCGGCGCGGCTGCGCGAATATCCGATGCCGCCGGCGGACGAGCCGTTGATCCCCTTCCTGATCGATCTGGTCTGACCCTCAATTTAAGCCTGACCGTTAATCTATCATTTAGCATGTCGATGCTAGTAATGCCTGAAGTAACGAAGGTTTTTCAAGGCAATACGATGAGTAATGACGAGTTCTGGTCATCTGTCTATTCAGGAAACGGCGAATCGAAAAGCCGCCGTCGGCTGAGCCTGACCCGGCTCGTTCTCCTGTTCGGCGCGGCAGCTGTCACCATGGCTGTCGTCGTGCCGCCGATGCTTGATCACGCGGCCGATCGTCGCCTCGCCGGACACGCCGGCATTGACTACTCGACCACGTCGTCCATTCGGAAACTGCATGACTATACGGTGCGCCGCAGCGTGCTGCAGCCCTATGACGACTCTGTTTGCATCATCGGCAAGTCCGGCGAATGTAACTGACGCTGCGCTGCGAACGCGTCATTCAGTGCGGCCGGAAAGGCTTGCGACAAGCTCATCGTCCAGATCCAGGTGATCGCGCGCTTCCGAGAGCACATTTTCTTGCACAGCGGGCGGCGTCAGTTCGACATCCCGGCGAAACGCTTTCACAATGGTTTCCAGAGCTGTGATGCGCGCATATTTCTTGCAGTTCGCCGGAATGACCGTCCATGGACTGGTCCTGGTCGAAGTTTTGGCGAACATCTCGTCGATCGCCTCCTGGTAGTCGCTCCAGCGGTTTCGGTTGCGAAAATCCTCATAGGTCAGCTTCCAGCGCTTGAGCGGATCGCGAAGCCGTTTCTCGAACCGCAACAGTTGTTCTTCCGGCGAGATGTGGAAGAACAGCTTCACCAGCCGGACGCCGTCATCCACGATCATGCGCTCGAAATCGTTGATCTCCCGGTAGCCGGCGCGCCACCTGTCCGGCGGCGTCAGTTCCTCGACGCGTTCGACCAGCACCCTGCCGTACCAGGACCTGTCGAACACCGTGATCGCTCCGCTCGGCGGCAGGCGCTCCATAAAGCGCAACAGAAAATGGCGCTGCGCGTAGTAGTTTCTTGGCGCGCCAATGGGCCAGACCTTGAAGCTTCTCGGATCCAGCGCGGTCGACAGTCGCCGTATCGCGCCGCCCTTGCCGGCGGCGTCCCAGCCCTCGAAAACGATGACGCCCGATCTGCCAGACAGGAGATAGGCCTGCTGGATCTGCATCAGGGTGCGTTGAAGCTTCGCCAGCTTCTTTTCATAGGCTGTCGTCGAGATGGTCTGAGACAGATCGACATCTTTGAGTCTCGGCGCTTTCACAGACACATCCTTGGCTGTTCATGAAGATGGGGTGCATGAGGTGCGGTTGATCCTACGTCGCGCGCCGCCCATTTCCAAGCCGGATCAGGATCTGCTGTTCAACGCGTCCGTCAGGCTCATTTTCGCCGAGCCCGGCCGCAATGGCTTCTGTTGGCCCGGATCAGGCTTCCATCCAGACAGATAGACGACAGTAAAGCTCGCCCGGATGCGCCCGTCGTCATCGGCGTAGCGTTCTGCGTAGATTTCCGCGGCTCTGGCGAACAGCGCGCGCGTCGCGGGTCGGCGGCTGCGCCCGGCGAGCGGATTGGCCATGCCCATGTCGCGCAAGTCGCCCATAAGGTGGAACATCGTGTCGTATCGCACCGTATAGGTTTCACCGTCGACGACCGGCAGCGCGAAGCCGGCGCGCTGCAACAGGCCGCCGCAGTCGCGTATGTCGGCGAAGGGTATGATGCGGGGACTGGCGCCGGTGGACAGTTCGGTTTCGGCGGTAAGCAGGCAGTCCCGCAATTCGCCGAGCGTGCCTGCGCCCGGCAGGGCCGCGAGAAGAAGGCCGTCAGGCGAGAGACTGTCGGCGATTTGCTTCAGAAGGCCCGGAAGGTCGTCGACCAGATGCATGGAGAGCGCCGATACGACGAGTTGCAGGCGTTCGCGGCCAAAGGGAAAGGCGTCGAGCGCCGTGACGACGCGGGCGGTTTCCGGCGAACGATCGGCGAAAAACTCAGGCCCCGCCTCGATGCGCGTGATGAGGTCGGCCTTGCCGCTTTCGGCGAGCAGCCGGGCAACAAGCCCCGTGTGGCAATGCAGCGCCGCCGCGTTGGCGAAGCGGCGCTCGACGACGCCAAGCCTGTCGGCGAGTTCTCCGGCGACGATGCGCAGCAGGAAATCAGCCCTGGCAGGATCGCGTGCGAGCGCGCGCAGCCGGTTTTGCCGGATCATTTCGGTATCGAACAGCGTTTCGGCTTTCATTCGTCCAGGGTCCGAATTAGGCTCTTTCAGAGCGCATATACAGGGTTGTCATATGGCAGCAAGTCCACAGATGTCGAGTATTCTCAAGCAATGGATCCCCGCCGGCGGCGCTTTTCTCGCCGATCTGGTGTTTCCGCCGGTCTGCGCGGGTTGCGGCGTGCGCACCGGGCGAAACGGCGGCCTCTGCGCCGACTGCTGGACGTCCCTGCACTTCATCGAACCGCCGCTTTGCGACGTGATGGGAACGCCTTTTTCATACGATATGGGAAAGGGCATCGTATCGGCCGAGGCGATCGCCGAGCCGCCGCCGTTCTCGCGATTGCGTTCCGTTGTTCTCTACGACGATGTCGCCCGTTCTCTGACGCATCGCCTGAAATACAAGGACCGGACCGAACTCGGGCGCCTGATGGCGGGCTGGATGGCGCGGGCCGGCCGGGAACTGATCGAGGACGCGGAGGTGATCATACCGGCGCCGCTGCACTGGCGGCGGCGTCTTGCGCGCGGCTACAACCAGTCGGCCGAGCTTGGCCGGGCGGTTGCAGAGCTGTCGGGCAAGACCTATCTGCCGACGGCGCTGATGCGGCGCAAGAACACCCGGCCGCAGGTCGGTCTCGGCGCGGCCGCGCGACGTGACAATCTGCGCGGCGCCTTCGTGGTTCCGGACAGGGCGAAACCGGATATCTTCGGACGCCGGCTTCTTTTGATCGACGACGTCTACACGACCGGTGCGACGGCGCGGGCGGCCACCGCGGTTTTGCTGCGGGACGGCGCGCAGGATGTGAGCGTGCTGACCTTCGCCAGGGTTGCGGCGGGGTGACGTACGGCCCTATATGAAGAATAAATGACGAAACCATCCCGATTGTCGGGATGTGTCGATCCTCTTTGAACGGAGACTCCGGTGGCGGACATCGTAATCTATACACGCCAGTTCTGCGGCTTCTGCACGGCGGCCAAGCGGCTGCTCGACAAGAAGGGCCTGACCTATGACGAGCGTGACGCCAGCTATTCGACCGAACTGCGCCAGGAGATGTATTCCCGCGCCGGCGGCCGGACGACCTTTCCGCAGATCTTCATCGGCAAGACCCATGTGGGCGGCTGCGACGATCTTTTTGCGCTCGAAGACCAGGGCAAGCTCGACAGCCTGCTGCTATCGGCGGCGTGACGATGACGGATCTGGCGAAAGGCGTTTTCAAGGCGGCGGCGATCCAGATGCGATCGGGAACGGACCCTGAGCGCAATATCGCAGTGCTTCGCGACATGGTGCGCCAGGCCGCCGACCAAGGCGCCGATTATGTCCAGACGCCGGAGATGACCGGCGTGCTGGCGCGCAGCCGCAAGGACCTGCTTTCCGTGATCGGCGACCAGGCGACTTGTCCGGTGGCGGCCGCGGCCTCGGAGCTTGCGGCGCATCATCAGATTTATCTGCACATCGGTTCAACGGCCATTGCGCTTGGCGAAGGCAAGGTCGCCAACCGCGCCTTTCTGTTTGCACCCGACGGCGACCTGGTCGCCACCTACGACAAGATCCACATGTTCGACGTGGATCTCGACAACGGCGAAAGCTGGCGTGAGAGCAACACCTACCGGCCGGGCGAAAGCGCGGTGACGGCGGCGCTGCCTTTCGCGAAGCTGGGCATGGCGATCTGCTACGATCTGCGTTTTCCGGAACTGTTTCGCAGGGAAGCGGTGGACGGCGCTACTGTTTTGAGCGCGCCGGCGGCGTTCACGCGCCAGACCGGCGAGGCGCACTGGCACGTGCTCGTCCGCGCGCGGGCGATCGAGAACGGGGCCTTCATGATCGCCGCGGCGCAAGGCGGCAAGCACGAGGACGGCCGCGAAACCTATGGCCACTCGCTGATCGTCGATCCGTGGGGCGGAATACTGGCGGAAGCCGACAATGACGAACCCGGAATGATCCTGGCGGAAATCGACAGCGCAAAGAGCGCCGAGGCGCGCGGCAAGATACCCAATCTGAACAATAGCCGGCCTTTCGACCTGACCACGACCGCCCACGCCTCGGCCCTTTCGGTGATGGCATGATCAAGTTTAATCTCGTCTGCGACAGCGACCACCGGTTCGAGGGCTGGTTTTCGAGCAATGACGATTTCGACGGCCAATCGAAGGCCGGGCTGGTGTGCTGCCCCGTCTGCAATTCAGCGAAGGTGGAAAAGGCGCTGATGGCGCCGTCGGTGTCGACCGCGAAAAAGAAAGACGCGGCGATGCAGCTCGCCATGAACACCGCGCAGTCTGCGGCCATGACACAGCTGCGCGAGGCAGTGAAGAAAATCCGCGACAACTCCGAGGACGTCGGGACCCGGTTTCCCGAGGAAGCCCGCAAGATCCATTACGGCGAGGCGGAGGAGCGCGGCATCATCGGCCAGGCGACTCTCGACGACGCCAAGGCGCTGGTCGAGGAAGGCATCGGCGTCGCCCCGCTGCCGGACCTGCCGGAAGACAAGAACTGATCGGGCGTTCGACGGGCGCCGTCTGCGTGTGTTTTGCCGCTTTCGGGATGCTCTCCTGGTTTTGATTTTGAAGACACGCCCTATAGATCGCGGATCTTCGTCCGCGATGAGGGAAGGAGGAGAGGTTCGGTCCAGGCAATCGTCGCCGTATTGTCTGCGAAACACTGGCTGAGAGAGTTGCAGGGCCTGCTCAAATAGCACTCATCGCGCGTTATCCATCTCGCCCGGGCTCGCTCGGGTTGCTGGAGAAAAGCGCGACCTTGTTGCCCTGCGGATCACGAAGGTAGCCGACATAGAACCGGGGCCCGTACGAAGCGCGAAAGCCCGGTTGCCCTTCGTCTGAACCGCCTGCGGAAAGCGCTGCGGCGTGAAGCGCGCGCACCTGCCTTTGATCGAATGCCTCGAATGCGACCATGGATCCGTTGCCGGCGGAGGCTGGACATCCATCGAAGGTTGGCTTGACATAGAAGTCGGGCGGGACGAACGATTGACCCGGTTGCGCCGGCAATGCGTAACTCAGCCCCTCCGGCCCCTCCTCCAGTTGATAGCCGAGGGCAGGCAGGAACGCAGAATAAAATCGCTTCGCGAGCGCCAGATCATCCGCGCCGACGGTGACATAGGCAATCATGGTTCTTGTTTCTTCTCCGAATCATGGTCATGCAGACGCGATTGGCTGGGCTGTCGCAGGACGATGAAGATTTTGCCTTGACGCGCACTCTGCTGTCGAGGCCAAAAAACGATATTGGCGATCATGGTCAGGTTCATCTTGCGTATTGCTGGCTCACGGCGACGCCTGTCGCTATTGCGTCTGGAGCACAGGCAGTCTGGATCGCGGATCTTCGTCCGCGATGAGGGAAGTTGGTTGGGATTTTTCCGGCAATTGAATCCGGTCTTCGCCGGGAAGCAGGGAGTCGGACGGTTCGACGCGCTCTCAAATCGCTCTCATCCCGCGCTTGACGCGGGATCCATGCGGCCTGTCGGCGGATTCTATTCCGGCCGGGAGGCCAGCAGCATGTAGTTGACGTCGAGGTCGCGGCTGAGGTCCCAGCCGTCCTTGATGGGATTGTAGCTCACGCCGGTGCGGTCGATGATCGTCATGCCTGCGCCGCCGAGCGGCGTCTCGATTTCCTGCGGCCTCACCAGCTTTTCATATTGATGGGTGCCGCGGGGCAGCCAGCGCAGCACATATTCCGCGCCGATGATCGCCAGCGCCATGGCCTTCATCGTCCGGTTGATGGTGGCGACGAACATCAGTCCGCCGGGCTTGACCATGGAGGCGCAGGCTTCCAGGAACAGATCGCGATCGGCCACGTGCTCGACCACCTCCAGATTGAGGACGATGTCGAACATCTCGCCGTCGGCGGCGAGCGCTTCGGCCGTCACCGCGCGATAGTCGACATCGACTTCCGACTGTGCGGCGTGAACTTTCGCGACCTCGATATTGGTTTCCGACGCGTCGGCGCCCACGACCTGAGCCCCCATCCTCGCCATTGGTTCGCTGATCAGCCCGCCGCCGCAGCCAATATCGAGCACGCGCAGGTCTCTTGCGGGCCGGGGCGCGGTGATGTCGCGCCCGTAATGGTTTGCGATCCGGTCGCGGATATAGGCGAGCCGCACGGGATTGAACTTGTGCAGCGGGCGAAATTTTCCCGTCGGATCCCACCAGTCCGCAGCCATTGCCGAGAACCGGTCGATCTCCGCCTGGTCGATGGTCGTTTTGCCGGGCGCGCTCATCATTGCTCTTCCTTGTGTTCGATACAGGTAGTTGGATGATTGAGGCTGCTTGTCAAGCACCGCGACTGACGGCAAGAAAACGCGACCGGGCGCGCGCTTGCGGGTTGCGTTCAATTTGTTTATGAGAGCGGCCACACCGCTCCGGGATCCGAGCGGTTTTGTTTTGCCGTAGCACCAGTCAGGAACTCTCGCCTCCAATGGCTCGCATCGTGATGAAATTCGGCGGTACGTCCGTCGCCGATATCGACCGCATTCGAAATGTCGCCCGGCATGTGAAACGGGAGACAGACGCCGGTCACGAGGTCGCCGTCGTCGTGTCGGCCATGGCGGGCAAGACCAGCGAGCTGGTCGACTGGACGCGCCAGGCGTCATTGATCCACGATGCGCGCGAATATGACGCGGTCGTGGCCTCCGGCGAGCAGGTGACGTCGGGTCTCTTGTCGATCGTCCTCCAGTCGATGGGCGTCAACGCGCGCTCCTGGCAGGGCTGGCAGATCCCGATCCGCACCGACAACGCGCATGGCGCGGCGCGGATTCTCGATATCGACGGGAGCGAGCTGATACGCCGTTTCGGTGAAGGCCAGGTCGCCGTCATCGCCGGTTTCCAGGGACTTGGCCCCGACAACCGCATCGCCACGCTCGGGCGCGGCGGGTCGGACACCAGCGCGGTGGCGATGGCGGCTGCGCTGAAAGCCGACCGGTGTGATATCTATACGGACGTCGACGGGGTCTACACGACCGATCCGCGCATCGAGCCGAAGGCGCGGCGGCTGAAAAAGATCGCTTTCGAGGAAATGCTGGAAATGGCGTCTCTTGGAGCAAAAGTGCTGCAGGTGCGTTCCGTGGAACTGGCCATGGTGCACAAGGTGAGAACATTCGTGCGCTCGAGTTTCATCGAGCCCGACGCGCCGGGAATGGGCGATTTCGACAATCCCCCCGGTACGCTGATTTGTGATGAGGATGAAATCGTGGAACAGGAAGTCGTAACCGGTATCGCCTACGCCAGGGACGAGGCGCAGATCTCGCTGCGGCGTCTGTCCGACCGTCCGGGCGTTTCGGCCGCCATTTTCGGACCGCTGGCCGAGGCGCATGTCAATGTCGACATGATCGTCCAGAACATCTCAGAGGACGGCACGAAGACCGACATGACCTTCACCGTGCCGTCGTCCGACATGGAGAAATCCCTGGCGGTTCTGGAAAAGGCGAAGGAAGCAATCGGCTTCGACGTGGTGCAGAGCGAGCCGGGGCTGGTCAAGGTCTCGGTCATCGGCATCGGCATGCGCAGCCACGCCGGCGTTGCGGCGACCGCCTTCAGGGCGCTGGCCGGCAAGGGCATCAATATCAAGGCCATCACGACGTCGGAGATCAAGATCTCCATTCTTATCGACAGCGCCTATGCGGAGCTTGCAGTTCGCACTTTGCATTCGGTCTACGGCCTCGATAAAACATAAGTTGAAAACCTCCCGGCGTCGCACGTCGACCGGGACAACCTGAAACCGGGAGCGACAGCGCGATGAGAGACCCGTCGGCAGGTCCGCGCGTTCTATTGCGAAAACTTCGCGAGCTCATGGCCGAAGCGCTGGAGCCGCAGGAACGGCTTGACCGTATCGTGCGCCAGATCGCCCAGAACATGGTCGCCGAGGTTTGCTCCTTCTATGTGCTGCGGGCCGACGGCGTGCTCGAGCTCTATGCGACGGAAGGCCTCAACCCCGGCGCCGTTCACCTGGCGCAGCTGAAGATGGGGCAGGGCCTCGTCGGCACGATCGCCGCCAGCGCAAGGCCGCTCAGCCTGTCCGACGCCCAGTCGCATCCGGCCTTTACCTATCTGCCGGAAACGGGCGAAGAGATTTATCACTCCTTCCTCGGCGTCCCGATCCTGCGCGCCGGTCGCACCCTCGGCGTCCTCGTCATCCAGAACAAGGCGATGCGCAACTACCGCGACGACGAGCTGGAGGCGCTTGAAACCACGGCCATGGTGCTGGCCGAAATGATCGCCACCGGCGATCTGAAGAAGGTCACCCGTCCGGGGCTCGAACTGGATCTCAGCCGTCCGGTGACCATCGAGGGCGAATCCTACGGCGAAGGCATTGGTCTCGGCTATGCGGTGCTGCACGAGCCGCGCATCGTCGTCACCGAGCTTCTGAACGACGACATCGACGCCGAACTGAAGCGCCTGGAAGAGGCGCTCGATTCGCTAAGACTGTCGATCGACGACATGCTGTCGCGCCGCGACGTCTCGATGGAAGGCGAACACCGCGCGGTGCTCGAGGCCTACCGGATGTTCGCCTATGATCGCGGCTGGGTGCGAAAGCTGGACGAGGCGATCCGCAACGGCCTGACGGCGGAGGCGGCCGTGGAAAAGGTGCAGAGCGACACGCGCGCGCGCATGATCCACATGACCGATCCCTATCTCCGGGAGCGGCTGCATGATTTCGACGACCTGGCGAACCGCCTGCTGCGGCAACTGACCCGTTTCGACGACAAGGAACAACGCACCGATTTTCCGGATTCCGCGATCATCGTCGCCCGCGCCATGGGCGCCGCCGAACTGCTCGACTATCCGCGCCCGAAAATCAGAGGCGTCGTGCTGGAGGAAGGCGCGGTCACCAGCCATGTGGTGATTGTCGCCCGCGCCATGGGCATTCCGGTGGTCGGACAGGCCTCCGGCATCGTGTCGATGACCGAGAACGGCGACTCCATGATTGTCGACGGCGACGATGGCGCAGTGCATCTGCGGCCGATGGTCGACCTTGAAAGCGCCTATGCGGAGAAGGTGCGTTTCAGCGCCCGCAAGCAGGAACAGTATCGCGCGCTGCGCGAAGTCGCGCCCGTGACCCGCGACGGCGTCGAGGTGACCTTGCAGATGAATGCGGGCCTGCTTGTCGATCTGCCGCAATTGCGCGAATCCGGCGCCAGCGGCGTCGGCCTGTTCCGCACCGAACTGCAGTTCATGATCGCTTCGCGGATGCCCAAGTTCGAAGAGCAGTGCAACTTCTATCGCAGCGTTATCAAACAGGCCGAGGGCAAGTCCGTGACCTTTCGCGCGCTCGACATCGGCGGCGACAAGGTGGTGCCGTTCTTCCGCGGCGCGCATGAGGAAAACCCGGCGCTCGGCTGGCGCGCGATGCGTCTGGCGCTCGACCGGCCGGGCATCCTGCGCGTGCAGCTGCGCTCGCTCCTGCGGGCGGCGGCCAACCAGGAACTGCGGTTGATGTTTCCGATGGTGACGGAGATCGACGAGTTCAGGACCGCCCGGACGCTGGTCGCCCGCGAAGTCAACCACCTGTCGCGCTTCGGCCATGATCTTCCGCGAAAGGTCGAACTCGGCGTGATGCTGGAAGTTCCGAGCCTGATGTGGCAACTCGACGAGGTGATGACGGAGGCCGACTTCGTTTCGGTGGGATCCAACGATCTGTTCCAGTTCACGATGGCCTCGGATCGCGGCAACGCCAGGGTGAGCAACCGTTTCGACCCGCTCGGCCGCACCTTCCTGCGGGTCTTGCG
This sequence comes from Hoeflea sp. CAU 1731, assembly GCF_039888615.1. Lineage (NCBI taxonomy): Bacteria > Pseudomonadati > Pseudomonadota > Alphaproteobacteria > Hyphomicrobiales > Rhizobiaceae > Hoeflea > Hoeflea sp. CAU 1731. The sequence continues at coordinate 247,840 of NZ_JBDQQS010000009.1, forward strand.
GCAGATCGTCCTGGCCGCGGAACGCAACGCGACGCCGCTGACGCTGTGCGGCGAGATGGCCGGCCGGCCGCTGACCGCCATGGCGCTGATCGGGATCGGCTTTCGCTCCATCTCGATGGCGCCGGCGGCGATCGGTCCGGTCAAGTCGATGCTGCTTGCGCTCGACGCGGAGCGTTTGTCGAAAGCGCTGCTGCCGGCGCTCGACAACGGCCTCAGCGGCAAGCCGGTGCGCAACCTGCTGCTTGAATTCGCGGAAGACAACAACATACCGCTGTAACCCACCTCTGTCCGGAAACACCCATGGCAACCCTTCCACTGGAAAAGATGCGTCAACTCGAGAATCGCTTCGGCGAAATCGAGGCGCGCATGGCGCAAGGTCCCGAATCGGACGTCTATGTCAGGCTGGCGTCCGAATATTCGGAGCTGGAGCCGGTGGTCGTCGCCATCCGCAATCACGGCAAAACCATTACGGAAATTGGCGATCTGAAGCAGATGCTGAAGGATCGCGACACCGAACAGGAGATGCGCGCGCTGGCCGAACTCGAACTGGCGGAGCTCGAGGAGCGGCTGGAGGAGCTCGAGGCGCAGATGCAGGTGATGCTTCTGCCCAGGGACGCGGCCGACGAGAAAAGCGCGATCCTGGAAATCCGCGCCGGCACCGGCGGATCGGAGGCGGCGCTGTTCGCCGGGGACCTCTTTCGCATGTATGAGCGCTACGCCGGATCGCACGGGTGGAAGGTTGAGGTCGTCAGCGCAAGCGAGGGCGAAGCAGGCGGCTACAAGGAAATCGTCGCGACGATCTCGGGTCGGGGCGTGTTCGCCCGGCTGAAATTCGAATCCGGCGTGCATCGCGTGCAGCGCGTGCCGGAAACGGAATCCGGCGGCCGGATTCACACCTCCGCCGCAACCGTTGCGGTGCTGCCGGAGGCGGAGGAAATCGACGTGGAGATCCGCAACGAGGATATCCGCATCGACACGATGCGCGCCTCCGGCGCTGGCGGCCAGCACGTCAACACGACCGACTCGGCTGTCCGGATCACGCACCTGCCGACAGGCGTCGTCGTGACCCAGTCGGAAAAGTCGCAGCACCAGAACCGCGCGCGCGCCATGCAGTTGCTGCGGGCGCGCCTCTTCGATATGGAGCGGCAGAAGGCCGACAGCGAACGGTCCGCCGAGCGCAAGAGCCAGGTTGGGTCGGGCGATCGGTCGGAACGCATCCGGACCTACAATTTTCCGCAGGGGCGCGTCACGGACCATCGCATCAACCTGACGCTCTACAAGCTCGACCGGCTGATGGAAGGGGAGATCGATGAGGTCGTCGATGCGCTCGTTGCCGACTATCAGGCCGGTCAGCTCGCCGCCCTGTCCGAGACCTGATCTGCGTGACCAAAGCCGTTCCGGAGTTCAGCGCCGCGACGATCGCCGAAGCCGTCAAGGCCGCCGGTCGTCAGTTCGCGGAGGCTGGTCTGGAGGCGCCGGAGCGCAGCGCGCAGATCCTGATTTGCGGATTGCTGGATATCGGCCTGACCGAACTGGTGCTTGACGCCCGCAATCCGCTGGACGCGGAAGCGCAAAGCCGCGTCGCTTCCGCCGTCGCGCGGGCGCTTGCGGGCGAACCGGTGCATCGCATCCTCGGTCGGCGCGAATTCTACGGCCTCGAACTGCAGCTGAACGAGGATACGCTCGAACCGCGTCCGGACACCGAAATCCTGGTCGACGCCGCCTTGCCTTACGTTACGGCGATTGCGGAGCGGCATGGCGGCTGCGACATTCTCGATCTCGGCACGGGAACGGGCGCGATCGCACTCGCCATTCTTTCACATGTGAAGCAGGCGAGGGCGCTTGGCGTGGACATCAGCGAGAAGGCGGTTCTTGCGGCGACGCAGAACGCGCGCCGCCATGGCCTGGATGAGCGCTTCCGCGCGACGACCGGGGACTGGTTTGAAAATATTTCCGATCGTTTTGATGTAATCGTCTCCAACCCTCCCTATATCCGCAGAATTGATATTGACGGGTTGTCCGAGGCGGTGCGTCGCCATGATCCGGTTCGGGCGCTTGATGGCGGGCCGGACGGCCTGGACGCCTACAGGATCATAGCCCGGGAAGCAGACAACCATCTCAAACAGGGCGGACGCATTGTCCTCGAAACCGGTTTCGACCAGCATGACGCGGTGATTGCGCTGTTTGAACAACACGGGCTGAAATGCCTGGAGCGCCGCCGTGATCTCGGCGACAGAGACAGGGTTCTGGCCTTCGCGCGCAAGACGTTGTAGAAGCGCTGACGGCGCCGCAGCATTGCCGATGCGGCTGATTGGAAATTTGACGGACATATTCAAAGAAAAGGCTTGGAATTACCGGCGAAGCACGTTAGTTTCCGGTCAATGTCACGCAAATGATCGTAGCTGCATAACCGGATCCAAAGGCCCTCCGGCTTCGTGCAATGATCTGATGGCGTTGGAATCTGCCCTATGTGAGACAGTGAAGCGGGAAGAGCGCAGACGCGCATTTCCAGGCCGCACGGGGGAACTGGACGTTTGGTCCGGCGAAGGGCGCAGAAGATTACCCAGAAAAGGACGTAAACCAGGTGAGTGACTTATGAGGTCTGGACAGCAGAACAAACGCGGTCGCGGTCGCAACAACAACAACAACAATGGCGGACGCAAGAACGGCAATCCCCTGTCTCGGTCATATGACAGCAATGGTCCAGACGTTAAGATTCGCGGCACGGCGCAGCACATAGCCGACAAATATGCGACTATGGCCCGTGACGCTCTCGCCTCCGGCGATACGGTCATGGGGGAAAATTATCTGCAGCACGCAGAGCATTACAACCGCATCATCATCGCCGCGCAGGCGCAGATCCAGGAGCGCAGCATGCGCGAGGATCGCGACAATTCCGAACGCGAGCAGCCGCCCGTCAACCAGGCGTCAGGCAATGACCAGCCATCCCCCGAGCCTCAGGAGGCGAACGGTTCCCATCCTCCCGTTGTGGGATCCGGGCCGCAGCCGGTCATCGAAGGAACGCCCATGGAAATTTCCATGGAGGAGGAAAGCGCTCAGCAGCAGGTTCGCAAAGCGCCCCTGCGTCGACGCGCCGCACGCCCCAAGCGGGCGCGCAACGGCAACGGCAACGGCGGCGCGCATACCGAGGACGAGGCAGCCTCTGCGGCGTCGAACGGCGCCGACAACGGTGGAAGTTCGGAGCAGGAAAACGCCGCGCCGGCCAGCAAAAGCAGCGCCGGAGAGCAAGCGACGGCCGCGCCGACCGAAGCCTGATCCAGGCATCGCATACGCATCGTGACATGACGCCCGGTCCCCGACCGGGCGTTTTTCATATGCCTCGTCGCAGTACTTGAACGCGACGGTCTGCAAACCCCATATGAGGCATGAAGGCGGCTCGCCGAATTCGGGAGCCGGTCCACATTTTTGTTCCGCGCCGTTCATGGGCGGAACATGAAACGGAGACATGACCTATGAATATGGAAAAATACAGCGAACGCGTGCGCGGGTTCCTGCAGTCGGCGCAGACATATGCCCTTGCCGAAGGACACCAGCAATTCACGCCCGAGCATGTGCTGAAAGTCCTGCTTGACGATCCGGAAGGCATGGCCGCATCCCTGATCGACCGCGCCGGCGGACGGGCGAAGGACGCGAAGGTGGCCGTTGACGCGGCGCTTGCAAAACTGCCGAAGATTTCCGGCGGGAACGGACAGATCTATCTTTCCCAGCCGCTCGCCAAAGTGTTTTCGACCGCCGAGGACATCGCCAACAAGGCTGGCGACAGCTTCGTCACGGTCGAGCGTCTTCTGCTCGCCCTGATGATGGAAAAATCCGCGGCGACTTCGAAGCTGCTGGAAACGGCCGGCGTGACGCCGACCGCCCTCAATCAGGCGATCAACGAAATCCGCAAAGGCCGCACGGCCGATTCCGCCAGTGCGGAGCAGGGCTATGACGCCCTGAAGAAATACGCCCGCGACCTGACCGAGGAAGCTCGCGAGGGCAAGCTCGATCCGGTGATCGGACGCGACGATGAAATTCGCCGCACGATCCAGGTGCTGTCGCGGCGCACCAAGAACAATCCGGTGCTCATCGGCGAACCCGGCGTCGGCAAGACGGCGATCGCCGAAGGCCTGGCGCTGCGCATCATCAATGGCGACGTGCCGGAATCGCTGAAAGACAAGCAACTGCTTGCGCTCGACATGGGCGCCTTGATCGCCGGCGCGAAATATCGCGGCGAGTTCGAGGAGCGTCTGAAGGCGGTGCTTTCGGAGGTGCAGTCGGCTGCCGGAAACATCGTCCTGTTCATCGACGAAATGCACACACTCGTCGGAGCCGGCAAGGCGGACGGCGCAATGGACGCCTCCAACCTGCTGAAGCCGGCGCTGGCCCGCGGCGAACTGCACTGCGTGGGCGCGACGACGCTCGATGAATATCGCAAGCACGTCGAAAAGGACGCCGCTCTGGCGCGCCGGTTCCAGCCCGTCTTCGTCGACGAGCCGACGGTGGAGGACACGATATCCATCCTGCGCGGGATCAAGGAGAAGTACGAGCAGCACCACAAGGTCCGGATCTCCGATTCGGCGCTGGTCTCCGCATCGACGTTGTCGAACCGCTACATCACGGACCGGTTCCTGCCCGACAAGGCGATCGACCTTGTGGACGAAGCGGCTTCGCGTCTTCGCATGCAGGTGGATTCCAAGCCGGAAGAACTCGACGAGCTCGACCGGCGCATCATCCAGCTCAAGATCGAGCGCGAGGCCCTGCTGAAGGAAACCGACAGGGCTTCCAAGGACAGGCTCAAGAAACTGGAAGAGGATCTTACCTCGCTTGAGGAAGAGGCCGACGCGCTTACGGCGGCCTGGCAGGCCGAGAAGCAGAAGCTGGGTCTGGCGGCCGAGCTGAAGAAGCAGCTCGACGACGCCCGCAACGAGCTGGCGATCGCCCAGCGCAAGGGCGAGTTCCAGCGCGCCGGCGAACTGGCCTATGGCGAGATCCCGGATCTGGAAGCCAAGCTCGCCAAAGCGGAAGAAACCGGCAACGAAGGCTCGGCGATGGTCGAGGAGACCGTCACGCCCGACCACATCGCCCATGTGATTTCGCGCTGGACCGGCATTCCCGTCGACAAGATGCTCGAGGGCGAACGGGAGAAACTGCTGCGCATGGAAGACGTGCTGGCGAAATCGGTCGTCGGTCAGGGCGAGGCGGTGCAGGCCGTCTCCAAGGCCGTGCGCCGCGCGCGCGCCGGCCTGCAGGATCCGAACCGGCCGATCGGCTCGTTCATCTTCCTCGGACCCACGGGCGTCGGCAAGACGGAACTGACCAAGGCGCTTGCCCGGTTCCTCTTCGACGACGAATCGGCGATGGTGCGTCTGGACATGTCGGAGTTCATGGAGAAACACTCCGTGTCCCGGCTGATCGGCGCTCCGCCCGGATATGTCGGTTACGACGAGGGCGGCATGCTGACGGAAGCAGTCCGGCGCAGACCCTATCAGGTGATCCTGTTCGACGAGATTGAAAAGGCTCATCCGGATGTCTTCAACGTGCTGCTGCAGGTGCTCGACGACGGACGTCTGACGGACGGCCAGGGCCGCACCGTCGATTTCCGCAACACGCTGGTCATCATGACGTCCAACCTGGGCGCGGAATATCTGACCGGCCTCGGCGAGAACGACGATGTCGACAAGGTCCGCGATCAGGTCATGGATGTCGTTCGCGCGTCCTTCCGGCCGGAATTCCTGAACCGCGTGGACGAGATCATCCTGTTCCATCGCCTGCTTCGCGACCAGATGGGAGCCATCGTCGATATCCAGATGGCGCGGGTCCAGAACCTGCTCAGCGATCGAAAGATCGTCATCGATCTGGGCGAGGATGCGCGCAACTGGCTGGCGGACAAGGGATACGATCCGGCTTACGGCGCACGACCCTTGAAGCGGGTGATCCAGAAATACCTGCAGGATCCGCTGGCTGAAAAAATCCTCGGCGGCGAGGTCACGGACGGCCAGACCATTCAGGTGTCGGCCGGTTCGGACAGGCTGCTGTTTTCGACGGCGGACAGCCAGGTCGAAGCCGCCTGACGACCGACAGGTCCGTACAAGAGTAAAATGGTCCGGTTTGTCCGGGCCATTTTCGTTTGTGACTCATGTGGAAAGTCTATGTCAGAACGCGGACGCCAGCCGGGCCGTTCCGCTTTCCGGATTGACCAGCTTGTCTATACGCTCACGTTCGCGCTGGAACTCAGCCAGCGCCTCGCCGGTCAAGGCCTTGCCTTCGGGCAGGCGCACGCGCATCGGATCGACCTTGCGGCCGTTGACGATCAGTTCGTAGTGAAGATGCGGACCGGTGGACAGGCCAGTCGATCCGACATAACCGATCACCTGACCCTGCCGCACCCTTGTTCCCGGCGCGATGCCCTTGGCGATCGAGGTCTGGTGCGAATAGGAGCTTTCGTAGCCGTTGGGATGGCGAATGATGGTCTGCTTGCCGTAGCCGCCCTTGTTCCAGCCGGCCTTCTCGACCACGCCGTTGCCGGCGGCGATGATCGGCGTGCCGCGCGGCGCCGCCCAGTCCACGCCAGTGTGCATGCGGCGGTATTTGAGGATCGGGTGGCGGCGCATGCCGAAGCCCGACCGGAAGCGGCCGTTGGGCACCGGATTCCTGATCAGGAACTGGCGCGCGCTGCGACCTTCCGGATCATAATAGTCGATGGCTCCGGTTTCGGGATTTTGGAAACGGTAGAGTTGGACATCATTGTTGCCGAAGGTCGCCTTGACGAACAGCAATTGCGAATCGATGTCGGCGGCTTCCGTCTGTTCGTTGACCGAAAACAGCGCTTCCATCGTGTCGGTGGGCTTCAGTTTCGCCTGGAAATCGACGCTGCTTGCGAGCATTCTCACCAGCTTGTCGGTCATGTCCAGATCCATGCCGTAGGACAGGGCTGCACGGAAGATGCCGTCATAGATGCGGGGCAGATCGCGCCCGGACGAGACGGCGACCGGCTGGTTGTCAAAGGCGGTTTCCACAGCCGCCGATTTCGGCGGCTCTTCGGCGGATGCGAGGATTTCGCTGTCGTTGATTGCGACGGATCCGCGGTGCCTGCTCCCGGTATAGACGGACGCGCGGATGATACGCTTGTTCGCGCCGCGCTGTTCGAGGCCGAGGCGCACCACGTCGCCTTCGGAAAGATCTTCGGAACCGGTCTCGCCGGCCAGGAAATCGGAAAAATACTGCGCCTGGCTCTTGTCGTATCCTGCTTCCGCCAGCGCGTCCACGATCTTGACGGAAGACCGGATCGGGATGATGTCGTCGATATACTCGATGGCGTTGGCGTTTGACGTCTGGACAGGGCTGACGGAAACATTTTCCGCGACGACCTTTGCATTGAGATTCGTTGCTTCGGCAAACGGACCGTCCGCGCCATTGAAGGTCTGCGGGTTGACATAATGCATGGCCGCCACCTGCAGCTTGCCATTGTCGAGCGCCATCTCGCTTTTGCGCGCAATTTCCTCTGCTTCGTCGGCGGTCAGATTTGCGGCGTAGACATAGGGAACTGCGGTCAGCGGAAACTCGGTGATCTTCAGGCTTATTTCCGATTCGACGTCAGCGCCGTAGATGACGCCGGTCGGAGCCGCCGGCGCTTCTTCCTCTTCCTCTCCGGACGAGAATATTTTCAGCGGATCGAATTTCGGATAGTCGATCTTTGCGCCATGATTGGCGGCAAGCGCCATCTTCACATGCGCAAAAGGCTTGCTTCGGATGACGCTGCGGTCGCCTTCGTCGATCATGGTCGAGACCTCGATGATCGATCGGTCTGTCGGTTTCGCTGCGATTGCAGTGCCGACAAGCCGGCTGCCTTTTGCGGCGCCGAGCGAGTTCGTGCGGCCGGTTTCCGTTTCGGTGGAAGCATAGGCTTCGCCCGGAATGGCCAGCTGTTCGCGTCCGTCGAGGGCTGCAAACAGCGCAATGCCCATCAGGGCGCTGGAGGTGATGCCTGTCAGAAAGGTGCCGGACAGCCAGCGAATGGAGACTTCACGACGATCGGGAGCTTTGCGGCCGTCCGCCAGAAGCGGTTCGTCCTCCCCCAATTGTTTCGCTACATCACTCTCTTTCGCCATCGTTGGTCGTCTGTCCCCACATCCTTTATCGATTGCGACGCCGGCTCACGAAATATCAATCATTTCATGTGCCTCGTCGATCGCGGCGAGTCAATCTCCGGCCGAATCATTCACCCGAAATATAGAGAAACGTCCCGAATGCATACATGATTTCATGTTGCACCTCCGAGTCCCGTCGGGAACACCCTGCAGGCTGTTGCTTTATTGAGGCAGCAATAGGGCATTGGAGCGCTTGTCCAGAGAATGTTTTGCGCTTTGTGTGACGGGGTGCGGCGAAAACATGAAAAAAATTTGGATTACGGTCTAAAAAATTATGACTATATCCCCATATTAGAAGGACCGGCGCATATCCATATCGCCGGTCATCACTCTATCAGCAAGCATGAATAGCCCGGTTTTAGGGGCTTTCAACACGATCTTCCCGATAGTCGTTCGCGCCTGTCAGAAAACTTTCACAGAGTTGGAAAATAGGTGTTGACTTGCTGAAACTGTGTTGGGTATATAGCGCCACCAACGAGGGCGGTGTCGCCGCTGGCGACGGTACGTTTTGCCTTGTTGGTTTCCGGAATGGGCTTTTGGGCTTTGTTTTGGACCTGGACGGGACTTTAGGTT